>JBEEIU010000130.1:0-2708 GCA_041169705.1 Actinomycetota bacterium | reverse complement strand
CCAGTGCAGCATGGCTAGCAATCTTGGTTTTGCTACTAGTTCTCGGCGCATTCATCGGGATTGGGTTCCTGACCAATGGTTCTGACCCATGGAATGTTGGACTTTGGTCGTTTACAGGTTTGCTAACTGGTGTCCTGGGCGCGATGGTTACCATGACACGAAGAGCCGAACGCGCCGCCTTTCAGCAAATTGAGGGGCAAGCGGGTGCCGTCGGCGCTGTGCTTGACTCAAACATGAGACGTTCTTGGCGAGCAAAATCGATGCCGGTCGCGGTCGATCCCAAGTCAAAAAACGCGGTTTATAGAGCAATCGGCAAGCCCGGTGTTGTGCTTATAGCCGAGGGTGAGTCCGTAAGAGTCCGCCAAATGCTCGAGGATGAAGCTAAGAAGGTTGCAAGGGTTGCACCTGGTGTAGCTATACACAAATTGCGGGTTGGCACAGATGAGCACGGGATCAGGCTTCACCTTCTCACCAAAACTCTCTACAAGCTCCCCAAGGCTCTAAACCGGGCTGAGGTAACCGCGGTTGTGAGCAGACTCGAGTCCCTGGGCTCGGGGCCAGCAATCCCAAAGGGCATCGACCCGCTTAAGTTCCGCGCCCCAAAGCGCAAGTTTTAACATTCCGGAAACAAAAACCCGCTAGTTTTGACCCATTCCTAAGCGGGAATTTCCATTTGTCATAACCACGAAGGGGACAAACATGTTCAAAACCGCCTCTGAGGTGTTGGCGTACATCAAGGCCGAAAACGTTAAGTTCGTTGATGTTCGCTTTACCGACCTTCCAGGTGTCCAGCAGCACTTCAACCTGCCTGTTTCTCAAATTACCGAAGAGTTCTTTGCAAACGGACAGCTATTCGATGGTTCCTCTATTCGTGGTTTCGCATCGATTCACGAATCAGACATGCAGTTGATCCCTGATGTGACTACTGCATACATCGATCCGTTCCGTATCGAGAAGACTCTGATCATGAACTTCGATATCTACAACCCACGTAACGGTGAGCTGTACCACCGTGACCCTCGTCAGGTAGCACACAAGGCCGAGCGTTACCTGCAGACCACCGGTATTGCAGACACTGCCTTCTTTGCTCCTGAGGCAGAGTTCTTTATTTTCGATGAGGTTCGCTACGAAACCAAATCAAACACCTCCTTTTACCTAGTTGACTCCATCGAGGGTGCATGGAACTCCGCACGCGATGAAGATGGTGGCAACCTAGGAAACAAGACACCTTACAAGGGCGGGTACTTCCCAGTCTCCCCCGTTGACCACCTAGCTGACATTCGCGATGCAATCGTTTTGGAACTTGAGGCCGCTGGTCTTGAAGTTGAGAGAAGCCACCACGAGGTTGGAACTGCGGGTCAGTGTGAAATCAACTACCGCTTTGACACCCTTGTGAAGTCGGCTGACGATGTTCAGAAGTTCAAGTACGTAGTGAAGAACACCTCACTTCAGTATGGCAAGACCGCAACCTTCATGCCGAAGCCACTCTTTGGAGACAATGGTTCTGGTATGCACGTGCACCAGTCGCTCTGGAAAGACGGCAAGCCGCTGTTCTATGACGAGAATGGCTACGGCGGACTAAGCGACATTGCTCGCTGGTACATCGGCGGACTACTAAAGCACGCTCCATCACTTTTGGCATTCACCAACCCGTCGGTTAACTCCTACCACCGACTGGTGCCTGGCTTCGAAGCGCCAGTGAACTTGGTTTACTCGGCCGGAAACCGTTCCGCAGCTATTCGCATCCCGCTGACTGGTTCTAACCCGAAGGCAAAGCGAATTGAGTTCCGTGCTCCAGACGCATCAAGCAACCCATACCTAGCGTTTGCTGCCATGCTCATGGCTGGTCTCGATGGTATCAAGAACCGGATTGAGCCACACGCTCCAGTCGACAAGGACCTCTATGAGCTCCCTGCCGAGGAGGCGAAGAACATCCCACAGGTTCCTGGTTCACTAGACGCAGTTCTAAACGAGCTAGAGAAGGACCACGACTACCTAATGCAGGGAGATGTGTTTACCAAGGACTTGATCGAGACTTGGATTGATTACAAGCGCGAGCGCGAGATCAAGCCGATCGCTCAGCGACCTCATCCACACGAGTTCGAGCTGTACTACGGCGTCTAAACCGTAAGTTAAAAATCCAAAGGGCAGAGCAATCTGCCCTTTGGCTATTTAACGAAGAGTTTTTCAAATACTGCTCTAGCCCGGCGAGTGGCTGCTAAGTAATCCTCCTCGAGGAGGGATGCTCTACCTGGTTCGTATTCGAGAATGCGAGCTAGTGCCTCAAGTTGTTTCCGGTCACTTGGAATGGTGTCATTCGACTTGTCATTGGCAAGAATCAGACCCGACCTGGCCCTGGAAGCGATTCGCCACGCTTTTTCCAGAATTTCCGCATCAGACTGCTCCAGCAGTTTTTCACTCACGCAGCCCTGCAGGGCTTGGACTGTTCCCAGCACGCGCAGGGATGGGTAACTGTGAGCGAAACGCATCTGCAGAACTTGGACGAGCCATTCAACGTCGCTGATAGAACCGCGGCCAAGTTTGAGATGCCTGGTACTGTCTGCGCCCTGGGGCAATCTTTCGCTTTCAACGCGGGCCTTAATTCTTCGAATCTCCAAAAGTGCCTTCGAATCCATTTGCTCTGGATACCGGTATTGCTGAATTAGATTCTCGAAATCTGCAGCGAGGGCTTCGGAACCTATTGGCCT
>JBEEIU010000129.1:0-6318 GCA_041169705.1 Actinomycetota bacterium | reverse complement strand
TACCTCAAAAACCCTTGTCTGTAGTTCTGGGTCCTGAGTTCGTTCGCGCTCGAAGTAGACCAGAGCAGAATCGACTCCGGGCACTGGCCAAAAGATATTTCTGCCAATGTTCCCGGCCAATCGAGCCGGACCAAACCAGGCCATCTTCAGGCTTGGGACTCCGTACTCTTTACCGCCAGGACTGGCCGCGAGCCGGTGAGCAACCTCGGCTTGAACCATCACCAGTCCGTGCCGAATACTCGGGAAGGTCTCCAGAAAGTGAATCAAAACCGGAACCGAAATGTTGTAGGGGAGATTCGCCACCAAAGCAGTTGGTGCTTGAGGCAACGTGTCAATTTTCAGAGCATCGGCCGCGACTAGGTCTAAGTTTTTGCCAGGTGCGTGGCGTGCAATTGTTTTTGGAAGCTCAGTTGCGAGCCTCTCGTCTATTTCAACTGCAACAACCGTGTCAACCACTTCGAGAATTCCAAGCGTTAGTGAACCTAACCCTGGTCCTATCTCAACGACCACTTCATTTGGATTCAATTGAGCCGCCGCGACAATGCGATGGATAGTGTTTGGATCAATTACGAAGTTTTGGCCAAGCTTCTTTGTTGGCCTAATTTCCAGTTTTTCTGCGAGTTCTCTTATTTCGCCTGCGCCAAGCACTACAGACCCTCACTCCATAGACCATATACGGCCTCTGTGTTGGAGTTAATTTGAACCGCAAGATCTTCCACAGAATCTCCTGTGAGGCCTGCGATATAGCGAAGAGTGTGAGGAACCAAATATGGCGCATTTGGTCTTCCTCGAAGTGGCTCAGGGGTTAGAAACGGTGCATCAGTTTCAATCAGGATTCTTGACCTAGAAACAGCGAGCAATGAGTCTCTGAGGTGCTGATTCTTTTTGAAGGTTATGTTGCCGGCAAAAGAGAGATACCAGCCGTGTTTTTCACAAAGTTCCGCTAGCTCTAAATCTCCGGAGTAGCAGTGGAAAACAGTTCGTGAAGGTGCGCCAACGCGCAGCAAAGTTTGCACCACATCCCCGTGTGCTTCCCTGTCGTGGATTTGCAGCGCTAAATCAAATTCTTTCGCAATAGCAATGTGTTCCTCAAAAGAATGCAATTGCAATTCCAGCTGGTTCTCACCCTCGGTTCGAAAAAAGTCCAACCCAGTTTCTCCAACTGCACGAACTCTGGGCAATGATGCCAGCTGCGCAATTCCTGCGATCGCATCATCAAGAGCCGCTTTGGTCTCGTAGAGCGGTGCTTCGTTTGGGTGAAGCGCGACGGCAGCGAGCAGCATGGGTTCTTTAGCCGCGACTTCCGCGGACCAACGAGAACTCTCCAGTGTCACTCCTACCTGGACCGCTCCGAGCATTCCCGCCTGCTTCATCAGGTCAAGGTGCTGAGAGACGGTTAGCGGTTCATCTCCGTCGGCAATTTCGAGATGGGTGTGATTGTCGTAGGTGCCCACTTTTAGAGGCTCTGGGACCTCGGGATAGCGCATGGGTCGCTGCTCGTTTCCGTCGTAACCGGTTCGAGTGCGCAGGAAATCGCTCATCACGCCTCTTCGATGCGCGGGAAGAGCACGTCTAGCGGCCTAATTTCCTGGCCAGGCTTCAGGCTCGGCCAATTTCCAGCTTCACCAATCTTTTGCTTGGAGAGGTCGCCGTTCTGGTCCGCAATTGCTGCCCAAAGTTTGGCTGTGGCCTTTGGCATAACCGGTGCCAGCAATACAGCCAATACTCTCAGTCCCTCGGTTGCGGTATTCAAAACGCTAGCGAGCCGATCCGCATTTGCTTCGTCTTTGGCAAGCGACCATGGCTGCTCAACAGTTATGTAGTTGTTCAATTCATCCACCAGTGTCCAAACACTCGCAATTGCTTCGTGAATTGCAACTCGGTCGATTGCAGATTCAGCGTTTTCAATTGCAGCCCTAGCGGTTGAAATAACTTTTTCGTCATTCTCACTAAGTTTGGACGCCGCTGGGAGTTTTCCATCGAAGTACTTGCCGACCATAGCGATCACGCGTGATGCAAGATTTCCAAATCCGTTAGCAAGCTCGGCGTGATATCTGGCATTGAGATCTTCCCAACTAAATGAACCATCAGAACCGAAACCTATTGCTTTCATAAAGTAATAACGGAATGCATCAGAACCAAAAATGTCAGTGATCTGATTTGGTGCTATTCCGGTGAGCTTGGACTTTGACATTTTCTCGCCACCGACCAAGAGCCAACCGTGACCGAATACCTGTTTAGGTGGTTGCAAGTCCGCAGCCATAAGCATGGCGGGCCAAATTACAGCGTGAAAACGAAGGATGTCTTTTCCTACAACCTGAACATCCGCAGGCCAGAGCGAATTCAATTTCGCATCATCGGTTCCGTAACCAATTGCGGTGATGTAGTTCAAGAGTGCGTCGAACCACACGTACGTGATGTGGTCGTTGTCCCAGGGGATGTCGATACCCCAGTCGAATCTCTCTTTGGACCGGGAAATTGATAAGTCACTCAAACCAGAGCGAACGAAAGAAATAACTTCATTTCTTGCCGACTCGGGCTGAACAAAAGTTGGATTGCTCTCGTACAGGGCTAGAAGTTTGTCCTGGAATTCAGAGAGCTTAAAGAAGTAGTTGGTCTCGTTTAGTTTTTCTACCGGCTTTGAGTGAATAGCGCAGACTTTTTCACCCGCGAAATCTCCGGCTCCCTCAATCAGATCGGATTCGTTCTTGTATTCCTCGCAACCCACGCAGTAATTTCCCTGAAATGAGCCCTGGTAAATAAATCCCGTGTCATAGAGCTTCTGTAGGAACTGCTGAACTGCACTCTCGTGACGGGGTTCGGTGGTCCTAATGAAGTCTTGGTTATTGATGTCGATTGTTTCCAAAAGTGGCAACCAGGCCTCGTTGACTAGCCTGTCGGTCCAGTCCTTGGGGTCGGAGTGGTTGGCGACCGCAGTTCTGAGAACCTTTTCGCCGTGCTCGTCTGTTCCGGTTAGCAGGAACGCGGACTCCCCGCGCTGACGATGCCATCTGGTCAAAACATCTGAGGCCACCTCGGTGTAGGCGTGACCAATGTGCGGGGCGTCGTTTACGTAAAAAATTGGGGTGGTTACATAAAAGGACTTAGGCACGCGGACTAGTTTAGGCTTTGCGCTCCAGGGCGAGGTCATAAATTACGCTCTTGGACACCCCATGCCTCGTGGCAACTTCTGTAGCAGCTTGCTTTAGCCCCATGCCCGCTTTTGCAAGTCGAAGTGCCTCTTGAGCCAAATGCTCTAGATCGACTTGCGGTTCACCCGCCCCCCCGACCACCAAAACCATTTCTCCTTTTGGTCCGGTCTTGGCCCAGGCAATAAGTTCGGCGAGGCTGCCTCTTTGGGTGTGTTCGAATTTCTTAGTTAGCTCCCTTGAGACGCTCGCCATGCGGTCACTGCCGAAAACTTCGGCGCAATCCTCCAAAGATTCCAGGATCCTGTGGGGTGCTTCAAAAAAGACCATGGTTCTGCGCTCCTGGGAGAGCTCTCCGAAGAACTTTTTCCGCTCTCCGGATTTTCTTGGCAGGAACCCCTCGAAACTGAACCGATCGGTCGGGAGTCCAGAAACGGCGAGCGCCGCTAAAACTGCTGAGGGGCCCGGGATGACCGACACCTCAATCTCTTGCTCGACACAGGCCCGGACCAAAGCGAACCCTGGATCTGAGACCGTTGGCATGCCCGCGTCACTGACCACCAGCAGCTGGTGTGACCTGGCTATTTCGACCAGCTGTTCCAGCCTCTCTCGCTCGTTGTGCTCGTGAAGGCTGAAAAGCTTCGCGTGAAGTGCTATACCTAGGGCAGTGGCCAGTTGTTTGAGAGTTCGGGTATCTTCGGCCGCGATGTAACTTGCTTTACTCAGGGCATCCTTGAGTCGCACCGAGGCGTCCGAAAGGTTCCCGATTGGGGTTGCGGCAAGAATCAGCACGCTAAGCAAACTAGCATCTAAGGGTGATTCAAGCGATGCGGACTCGGATTTCGAGCTGGGCCGCATCCAAATACTTCTACCCACTGGCAAGTTTTGTCATCACCCTGCTTGCTGGGCTTATCCGTTTTCTAGATCTCAATTCGCCCTCGGTTTTGGTATTTGACGAAACCTATTACGTGAAGGATGCCTGGACGCTCGGGCAAAACGGAACCGAGCGAGCCTGGCCAGATAATCCAAATCCAAATTTTGAATCAGGAATGGTAGACACCTACCTGGATCAAGCCCAGTATGTGGTTCACCCACCCATTGGTAAGTGGGTGATTTATCTAGGGATGATGCTCTTTGGCGCAGACAACTCCTTCGGTTGGAGATTCTCGGTCGCACTCTTGGGAACTCTGGCAATTCCGCTGATTATTGCTTGCGCGCGAATTCTCACAGGTTCAAAGGTTTATGCCACCTCCGCTGGTTTGCTACTGGCAATTGAAGGGCAATCGATTGTGCTCTCAAGAACCGCGATCCTTGATGGCATCTTGGCGTTTTTTGTTCTGCTGGCTTTTTATCTGTTGCTGCGTGACCAAAAAAGCTGGCTCAAGAAATTGCGCACGGCAGCAGCCCTGGGCCAGAAACTCCCGTTGAATTACCGTCCCTACCTAATAGCGGCTGGCTTAGTGCTCGGGCTTGCCACCGGGACCAAGTGGTCGGGACTTTACTTTGTAGCCTTCTTCGGCCTGTTCGTGGCGGCAAGTGAAATTGGATACCGAAAAGCCCTAGGAGCAAGTTTTGGATCTGGGGTATTGCAATCGGTTTTTAGTTTTCTGTCTCTGGTGCCCATCTCGATTGGGGTTTACGTAATCGGTTGGTCTGGTTGGATTTTTGGAACCAATGGCTGGGGAAGAAATCCGGACAAGGGGTGGCTGATTCCGCTCTGGGATTACCACCTCAATGCCCTGGGTTTTCACACCGGCTTATCCTCCGAGCACAATTACGAGGCTGGCGCCTTCAGCTGGTTGATCAATCTTCGACCAACCGCTTTTTACTTCGAGAGGTATGAAACTGCAACCGCGGCTTGTCCGATTCCGCAGAACTGCACCATCGCGGTAACAGCATTGGCCCACCCTTTGATATGGCTCGCTGGATTGGTTTGCATTATTTGCGCTATTTGGATTTGGATTCGAAAGAAAGACCACTCTGCAGGACTAATTGCCGTGGCGTTTTTGGCAGGCTGGTTGCCCTGGGCATTCTTCCCTGAGCGCACCACATTCCAGTTCTACGCAACCGTTTTCGCACCATACTTCGTGTTGGCGATTGTGTATGTATTGCACCGTTCTAGGCGGAAAGCCATCACAAGAAATAGGCTTGAGGCAGCAGAAAAATTCCAGTTGAGATTGCTGTTAATTTCAATCGCGATGTTTTTCTTCTTCGCATCTTTGTGGTTGGGTATTCCAACCACGGACTGGTTCTGGCAAATCCAAATGTGGTTGCCAAGTTGGGTTTAGGTAGTAATTGAGCAAGGTTTCATACCGCGAACTTTTCCGCGCCAAGGGCGTGATCAGTCTTGTTATATCTCAGCTTTATGCCAGATTCCCATTTGGGATGCTCTCTCTGTCATTTGTAATTCACATCCAAGAGGTAACCGGTTCATATGCAATAGCTGGTATCGCACTGGGTGCCGAGACAATCGGTGCAAGCATTTCAGGCCCGGTCCTTGGAAGATTGATGACCCGGTTTGGACTTCGCAGGGTGATTGGCAGCGCAACCGTTGTTACTGTTTCGGCTTTTCTCGCGATGGCATGGGTGCCACCAGAGCCATTGCTGCTAATCCTGTTGGGACTTGTGGTTGGACTTTCTTCACCACCGATTCAACCAGCGGCGAGAACCATCTACCCGCTTATAACTCCCAAGAAATTACTCAAGTCGCTTTACACCCTTGATGCCACCGCTCAGGAAATTCTGTGGGTGCTGGGGCCGCTGTTGGCAACTTTGGTAGCAGCCCAATTTGGAAACATCATCATGCTTTACACCCTTGCGGCAATTCAAATCACGGGAACGATTTGGTTCTTGCTGAATAAGTCTGTAGCCAGCACAAAAATCCCGAAGTCAGAGGGCCAGGTTGGAAAGGTTTTGAAAAATCCTGCCGTCACATCGGTCACTCTGTTGGGACTGCTGTTTGTGGGATCCTTTGCGGGCATCGAGGTTGGTGCAGTAGCAATCTTCGATAAGACAATTGCCGGTGCGATGATTGCGATCTTCTCGGTCGGGTCATTTACTGGTGGCTTCTGGCTGGGTCCAAAGATAAAGGGTCGATTTGCACTGACTATCTACCTTGGAATTGTCTTATTTGGTTACTCGCTGGTTTTTGTTTCCCCGGGCAATCCTT
>JBEEIU010000128.1:0-3317 GCA_041169705.1 Actinomycetota bacterium | reverse complement strand
GACCCCAGGGCGGCAACTGACGCAAAGATCCAGACTCCGCCCCACTGCCCAAATGCTTCATACAAGTCCGCAATCGGGGTCAGGCTCAATGCAAGTTGGGAGCCAAGCTTTGCGGGTAACAAGTAGCCAAGCAAAAGATAGACCGCAAAAACTACACCTAGTGAAATTCGAATAGCGGCTGGCACATTGTTACCAGAATCTTTTACTTCAGCTCCCAATGTTGCAACCCTTGCGTATCCCGCGAAGGCAAAGAAAAAAAGTGAGGCCGCGGTGAACACACCCAGCGCATCAAAGCTCCCTTGATTTACCACTGGCGCGCTTGGCAAGAAAAATGCAAAAGCAACGGTGAACAACAAAAATAAAAGCGTTATGGTTGCCAGCACCTTGGACCCCAAGGCTGTCCGATTCACACCCGCGAGATTAATGCCAGTCATGACAAAAAGTGCAGCGATAGCAACCGGAACTGGATTAGTTGGAAACACATAGTTGGCAAAAGTCAGTGCAATGGCCGCAGCGGAACCGACTTTTCCAACCAAGAACGCAGCGCCAGCAAGAAAGCCCCAACTCTCTCCCAAGTAATGGCGACCGTATGCGTAGGTTCCACCAGAGCGAGTGACCACGGCTGCCAATTGCGAGATGCTCATCGCATTCAGGTAAGAAACTAAAGCGGCTAGCAGAATCGCCAGCAGGATCCATGGACCAGAGAGTGCGTATGCAGGGCCAAAGACCACAAACACTCCAGCCCCAAGCATCGCGGCCAGTCCAATAAAGACCGCATCAGTGCGGCTAAGTAGCTTCGGCAATTTTTTTAGGAGTGACCAGGGAAGAGTGAGTTCACAGAATCGTCATAGAACACCGCTGCGATTGCCTTCGCAATCAAAGGGGCAATAGACAGCACTGTTAGATTTGCAAATTCTTTGTCTGGGGTGATTGGCAGAGTGTTGGTGACAACAACGCGATCAATCGCTGGGTCACTCAGTCGCTCCGCTGCAGGTGAGGAAAAGACGCCGTGGGTTGCGGCAACAATCACTCGGGATGCGCCATTTTCTTTCAAGGCTTTTGCAGCCGCCAAAATGGTGCCACCGGTGTCAATCATGTCGTCAACTAGAACGCAATCACGACCCTTAACTTCTCCAACTAGCTCGTGCACCTGAACTTGATTTGGACGGTCCGGATCTCTGCGCTTGTGAATAATCGCCAGCGGTGTAGCGAGACGGTCTGCCCAAATGTCAGCAACTCGCACGCGACCAGAGTCTGGCGAGACCACAGTGAGATTGTCCGAACCAAATTCGGTCTTCACATAATCGGCCAAAAGCGGCAACGCCCAGAGGTGGTCCACCGGCCCATCGAAGAAACCTTGGATCTGCGGGGTGTGAAGATCCACCGACATCAAACGGTTTGCTCCCGCAGTTGCATAGAGGTCAGAAACAAGTCGGGCGGAGATTGGCTCGCGTCCTTTGTGCTTCTTGTCTTGTCTTGCGTATGGGAAAAATGGGGCAACGACTGTGATGCGCTTCGCGCTCGCTCGCTTCATCGCATCAATCATCAGCAAGTGCTCCATAAGCCAGTGATTGATTGGTGCGGGGTGGGCTTGGATGATGAAGGCGTCAACACCACGAACGCTTTTTTCGTAGCGCACAAAGGTTTCGCCGTTTGCGAAGTCATATGCAGTGGTGGGAACTAATTCCGTTCCGAGAATTTGAGCAATCTCTTGAGCAAGAGCCTGATGTGCCCTGCCGGAGGCGATTACGAGTTGCTTACTGTTCTCTTTTTCTACTGCCACCGCTATTTCTCCAGTTTCTTTTTGGCCAGCTCAGCTGAGACGCTGCCGGGTCTTCTTTCGATTACCCAACCAGCTAAATTCTGTTGTGGCTTCGGGTTCAATGCTAGGTCACCCGGCTCGACATCTTTACGCACTACAGTTCCGGCAGCCGTGTAGGCACCATCACCAATCTTGATTGGAGCGACGAAGACGTTTGCCGACCCTGTTCTAACCCCGGAGCCGATCTCGGTGCGGTGCTTCTTCTCGCCGTCGTAATTGGCGAATATCGTTCCGGCACCGATGTTGGATTGCTCTCCAATTTGAGCATCTCCGACATAGCTGAGGTGTGGCACTTTCGACCCCGCGCCAATTTTGGCGTTCTTGGTTTCAACGAAAGCCCCAATCTTGCCATCTGCTCCCAGCTCGGTCCCAGGCCTAAGGTAAGAAAACGGTCCAACGTTCGCTCCGGCTGCGATTCTTGAGGAGTCGGCGTGAGTCCGCACCACCCGAGCGTTTTCACCGACTTCAACGTCCACAAGCGTGGTGTCGGGACCCACGACTGCGCCTGCACCAATTCGAGTCAAACCATGCAGTCTCGTCGATGGCTCGATTTGCGCATCTGACCCGAGAGAAACTGTGATGTCAATCCAGGTGGAGTGTGGCTCACGTACTGTGACACCCGCAAGCTGCCAACCGCGAACAATGCGAGCATTAAGTTCAGCGGCCACCTCCGACAGCTGGGCTCGGTCATTGACACCAGTGACCAGCCACTTATCCGAAATTGGATGGGCAGAAACCTTTGAACCAGCCTCAAGCAAAAGACCTGCCACATCAGTCAAATACTTTTCACCCTGAGCATTATTGAGTCCAACCTTGCCCAAGGAGCTTTTCAGCAATTTGAAGTCAAAGACATAGACTCCGGCATTAACTTCTTGGATTGCACGCTGTTCTTCAGTGGCATCCTTTTGCTCAACGATTCCAATGAAGTCTTCTCTGGATCTAACAATTCGTCCATACCCTGAAGGGTCTTCTAGCAAGGTGGAAATTAGCGTGCCAGCGTTCCCCAAGTCGCGGTGGATTTCCAGTAGTTCCGAGATGCTCTCAACATTCAATAGCGGAACATCACCCGAGAGAATCAGAACATTTCCATCAAAACCCGAGGGCAAACTCTCCAAAGCCGCTTCGACTGCTCTTCCAGTTCCTGGAACTTCGTCCTGCTCGGCGATCAAGCTTCTCGGGAAATGGGTGAGTACGTATTCTTCGATCAAAGATTTTTCGTGTCTCAAAACGGTGATTACGTGGTCAGCGCCTAACGAGTGCGCTGTTGCCAATACATGGCCCAGCATCGGCATACCGGCTATTTCGTGCAGCACCTTGGGGGTCTTGGATTTCATTCGGGTACCCTCGCCAGCGGCGAGGACCACGACAGCCAGTTTGCTCAATCGGCCTCCTATACCCGGTCCGCTCCGCCCCTAGGATTCGAACCTAGACCGGACGCCTCCAAAGGGCGCCGTGCTGCCGTTACACTAGGGCGGATCGAGGGTTGCCCCTCCCT
>JBEEIU010000127.1:0-4389 GCA_041169705.1 Actinomycetota bacterium | reverse complement strand
GAGTGGAGTTCCGTTTTATCTAAGAGCCGGCAAGAGACTTGGCCGAAGAGTCACCGAAATTGCTGTTATTTTCAAACGCGCAAGCCAGCAACTCTTTGCGGAGAGTCAAACTAGTTTGCTTGGCGAGAATGCGCTTGTGATTCGCGTTCAACCGGATGAGGGCGTAACAATGCGATTTGGGTCAAAAGTTCCGGGTCCCAGCATGCAGGTTCGTGACGTGACAATGGATTTTGGTTACGGACACGCATTTACCGAAGACAGCCCGGAAGCTTACGAGCGATTGATTTTGGATGTTTTACTTGGCGAGCCACCACTTTTCCCTAGGCAGCGAGAGGTAGAGCTGTCTTGGAATATCTTGGATCCGATAGTTCAATTCTGGGAAAAACACGGTAAGCCGCAGTTCTATGAACCTGGAAGCTGGGGCCCCAAATCAGCCCACGACATGCTTGCTGCGGATGGCAGAACCTGGAGACGTCCATGATTGTTGATCTGCCAAACACAACCGTTAGCAAAGTGGCAAAAAAACTCCAAGAACTTCGAGATAGCGGTGGAGTTGTCGCGCTAGGACGTGTCCTAACTCTTCTGATTGATACCGATGCAAACAATTTTGAGGACGCTGTCGCCGCGGCAAATGCCGCATCCCGTCTGCACCCATCTCGCATACTCTTGCTCTCGAGAGGGTCAGCTTCTGCCGACTCCAAGCTCGACGCTGAGATTCGCGTCGGTGGAGACGCTGGAGCTTCGGAAGTGGTGGTTCTCAGGCCCCAAGGAAAAGCACTTTCTAACCCGGAGGCTCTGGTTACAGGATTACTTCTGCCAGACGCCCCGGTGGTTACCTGGTGGCCAGATGCCGCTCCGACTTCGCCCTCCGACTCCCCCTTTGGAAAGATTTCTTCCCGCAGATTGACTGATTCGGCTGCAACGGCAGAGCCAGTTGTTTTCCTGCGGGAGCTTGAGAGAAATTATGTTCCCGGTGACGGGGATATGTCCTGGACCAGAATCACTCTCTGGCGTTCCCAGCTAGCGGCCCTGATAAACGAACACTTGGAACGAAGTGTTACCAAGGTTGAGGTTTTTGGTTCTGAGAATTCCCCATCTGCCTGGCTTCTACTTAGCTGGCTAGAAATGAACCTCAACGCAGAGTCCCAACTAATTTCCTCTGTAGCGGGTCACGATTTGCAGGGCATAACCGGCGTGACAATCACATTCAATGACGGCTCCCTTTCGATCCTTCGCGAAGGCACTATTGCGAAGATAACCCAGACCGGCAAACCCAACACTCAAGTGCTACTTCCCAAGAGAAGTGATCAGGATTGTTTGATTGAAGACATGCGATTCCTCGGCGAGGATGAGGTCTATGGAGAAGTCTTGCACCACTTTGGAAAGCGCTAAGTTGCAAAAGGTTATTGCAGAGAATGAGCAAGAACTGCTCGCCCGCTTTGCCGAGGACTTCCATGCTTTGGCGAAGGCTTCCCTGCAAGAAAAGTCAAAATTTGAGGTCTTACTAACCGGTGGAACTTTAGGGATTGAAGTTCTACGAAACCTTTCAAGACTCACACTTCCATGGTCGCGAGTTAGTTTTCAGTTTGGCGATGAAAGATTTGTCCCACTGGATGACCCGGACAGGAACGAATATCAGGCAATCTCTGTTTGGCCGGAGCTCGCTCATCTAAATCTTCACCGCTACCCGGGTGCTGACAAACCTCTTGAGCGCGCGCGTCAGCAAATGGATGCCGAATTCACTTTGAGGTTTGGGGAAGTTACGGATTCTAATCCAGTCTTTGATTTGGCAATCGTTGGTTTTGGCCCCGATGGACACGTAGCAAGTTTGTTTCCAGGTCGTGAGACTGGAGAGAACTGGATTGTGAGTGAATCTAATTCACCTAAACCACCAACCGAAAGACTAAGCCTGAGTTATAAGGCCCTGAACAGAGCCTCACACATGTGGTTTTTGGCAGCTGGCAAACCGAAAGCGGAAGTTGTTAGGTGCGCTTTGGGGGGTCAATGTGATTTGCCCTTGGCCAAGGTATCTGGCCAAACCTCGACAGTTTGGTATTTAGATCGCGAACTTAGCGACGAGCTTTAGCAGCCGCTGCTGCCTTTTCGCGTCTTTCACGAATTGCTGACAGCGCTTCCTCAAGAATTTGACTTGCTTCTTCCTCAGTCCTTCGCTCTTTTACATAGGCGAGGTGAGTCTTATATGGCTCAACTTTTGCGACAGTGGGAGGGTTTGCCTTGTCGGTTCCGGCAGGGAGGCCGCAATTGGGGCAGTCAATCTCGGTAGGAATATCTTCTAAATTCACTGTTGCCGCAAAGTGCGGTGTTGATTCGTGACCATTTGAGCAAAAGTAGCTTCGGCTGATTCGCTCCACGTGGTGTCCACGATCCTGCTCACCCATTGGCCCTGCACCTACGCGGGCTCCCCTGATTGAAGAGGAAGAACTCATTTATGCCCAACCAAATCTGTTGAAAAGACCAAGAATTACGATGACCACAAACCAAACCAGACCCAGAATGATGGTGATTCTGTTTAGGTTCCGCTCGGCGACTCCAGAGCTGGACATGGTGTTTGAGACACCACCTCCAAACATGTCTGCAACGCCACCTCCGCGCCCTTTGTGGAGCAGGATTAGCAGAGTCAGTAGCACGCTGGTGATTGCCAGCAGGACTAGTAGTGCAGTCTGAAGAGCTGCCATGGTGATTCCTCGGTTTCTGTATTACGGCGGAAAACCGCCTTGGAAATTATAGAACTATGTGCTTCTGGAAGCGGCAGATGCCAGAAAACTCATCTGCGTCAAGGCTGGCCCCGCCTACCAAGACGCCGTCTACCTGATCGCTCTGCAAGAATCCAGCGACGTTATTGGCCTTGACGGAACCGCCGTAGAGAATCCTGGAATTAGCGGCTTCTGAGCCAAATTCCTTATCTAAAGCCGTTCTGATTGCTGCTGCAACCGTGGCTGCCTCTTCTGCAGTGGCGACCTTTCCGGTCCCAATGGCCCAAACGGGCTCATAGGCAATTACGAACTCGCCCAATTTCTCATGTCCAGACAGGGCCGCTAGCGTCTGGGCGATTGGTACTGCACTCTGCCCTTGGGTCTCGAGTTCTTCCAGGGTCTCGCCAACGCAGATAATTGGCACTAATTTGTTTCGCCAGGCGGCCTTAACTTTGTCTCGGACTAGCTCATCTGACTCTCCGTGATACTGACGACGTTCGCTGTGACCGATAAGTACATATTTGACGGATAGCTTTTGCAGGAAAGCCCCTGAAACTTCCCCGGTGAAGGCACCCGAGTCATTCTTGGAGAGATCCTGGGCACCCAGTGCAACTTCAAACTTCTCTGCCTCGATTAGCGTCTGAGCGCTTCGCAGGTCTGTAAAGGGCGGGAACACCGCAACCTCACACTTGCTGTAATCGTGGTCTGCGTCTTTTAGTGTCCAGGCAACCTTCTGAATCAGAGCAATGGCTTGAAGATGATCCAGGTTCATCTTCCAGTTACCGGCGATTAGCGGAATGCGATCAGTCATTTAGCACCTCTAGTCCAGGGAGTGATTTACCTTCAAGGTATTCCAAACTTGCTCCACCTCCGGTGGAGATGTGGCCAAAGCTAGATTCATTGAAACCAAGAGCACGAACTGCAGCAGCGGAATCTCCACCGCCAACAACGCTTAATCCCTTCACTTGAATTAGAGCCTGGGCGACCGCTCTAGTTCCTCCGGCAAAGTTCTCAAACTCGAAGACTCCCATGGGTCCGTTCCAGAAAACTGTGCTCGATTCTGAAACCGCTTTTGAAAAAATCTTCTCCGACTCAGGTCCTATGTCAAGACCAATCCCGGAAGCGCCAAATTTGCTCGACTCGATTTCACTCGCTGGAACGACTTCGAAATCAGCATCCGCACCAAAATGGCCAGCGACTCGAATATCTACAGGTAGGACAACCTCAACACCCAAATCGCTAGCCTGCTGAAGAAAAGTCCTCACTGTTTCGATTTGATCTGCTTCAAGCAAACTCTTCCCAACTTTGTGACCTTGGGCAGCTAAGACAGTGAAAAGCATTCCACCGCCAATAACGAGCCTGTTGACTTTTGGTAATAGATGACCAATCACACCCAGCTTGTCTGAGACCTTCGAACCTCCGAGCACTACCGCATATGGGCGCTCTGGGCTCTCAGTCAGGCGCTGCAAAACCTTTAGCTCGGACTCAATCAGTAATCCTGCATAACTCGGCAGAAGCTTTGCGAGTTCGAAAACAGATGCTTGCTTACGGTGTACAACTCCGAAACCATCTGAAACCAGAATGTCCCCAAGTTCCGCAAGCTTTGACGCGAACTCTTGACGTTCGGATGCCTCCTTGGAAGCCTCTCCCGCGTTAAAGCGAAGGTTTTCCAGCA
>JBEEIU010000126.1:0-3222 GCA_041169705.1 Actinomycetota bacterium | reverse complement strand
AATATCAAGGATTCAGAGCTGAACTGAGTCCAGCTGACCGTGCGGGGCAATATGCCGCTCAAAACTGGACACCCGAAGAACGTGCGGCGACATTAGTGCTAGCAACATCGCGATTTGATGCGACCAATGCCGCAATTTGGGTAGATGTGGCGAATCTCCCCTATGAAATGTTTGGTGCAGGTTCCGTTTACGATGTCAGCGAAGCCCCAGAATCTACCTCATGGATTATCGCTATTGGCGACATCTCGGCAACTGGGGAAATTTTAGATGTGATTGAGGGCGACGGCTATAAAATCTACAAGCTCAAGGAGTAACTTCCTTGAAAATTCTCTTTGTTCATGAAGTCAATTATTCGGCTAAGCCGATTTATGAGATGCATGAATTCCCTGAACATCTCGCTTCCATGGGGCATGACGTTGCCTTCTGGCATTTCCCCGAGGGTCAGTCCTTAGCTACCAATCTAAAAGAGGGCTGGAGAAGGAAGATTAGTGGCCGTGTGTTGGGTGAAGTTTCCATCACGCTCTACGGTATTCCCTTTTTTCCGGGTAATTTCTTGGGGAGACTCGCAACCGCAGCTCTTTCCCATTTGTGGGCTAGGAAGGTGTTCAAGGACTTCAATCCAGACGTAGTTGTCTCGTATTCAGTTCCAACGCAAGGATGGCAAGCCCTTCGTGTAGCAAAGAAAATGGAGATTCCATACGTTTTCCGAGCGCTCGACGCCTCACACCTGATAAGAAAGAGTGCTTTTGGCTTTCTTGTGAAACTTGCCGAACACTACATTTACCGAAACTGCGATTTGCTAAGCGCAAACAACTCCGCAATGCTTCGCTACTGCTTCCGCGATAACGAACTCAGCCAATCGAAAGGCGTGGTTCACTTCCCTCCACTTGATCTGAACAAGTTCGCACATGGGGACAGGTCCCGCGGAAGATCTCTATTGAATCTCGATGGCAATGACCAAGTTGTGATGTACATGGGGTCATTCTTTTACTTTTCCGGCTTAGGCGAAGTTATTTCCGAGTTTATGAAGCAGAGAAAAGGCGAAAAACTGATCCTTGTCGGTGGTGGTGAACAGAATGAAGAGCTTAGGAAGTTAGCCATCGAGTTGGGCGGCGAGAGAATCGTTACATTCCCTGGCTATGTGAGCTTCGATCAACTCCCAGATGTCCTTAGAGCTGCTGATGTCGCGATAAACCCCATGAAGCCGTCTCTTGTCAGCGACATCGCCCTGCCAAACAAGGTTCTCCAATATCTTGCCGCTAACGTCCCCACCGTAAGTACTCCCCTGCAGGGCTTGCGTGAGACCCTCGGTGACTTGCCGGAGATAAGTTGGGCGTCAAGTCCAAAGGAAATTGTCGAGCAGGCGCTGAAAGCTATAAATAGACCCGGTCCGGACTCTAATAAATCATCTAACACTCAACTTTTATCTTTGTTTTCAAATGCGACTAGTGAATTTGAGAAAACTCTGACTGATTTGACTAGGAAGTCATGAGGTTCATAGTCCTGGGAAGTAGCGGAATGCTGGGCTCGGAACTCTCGAGAGTGGCCAATGAGGCTGGACTGGAAGTCCTAGAGATATCGAGATCGGGTAGTATTCGATTCGATGCGGCTTCGCAAAGATTTACAGATTTCTCCAAGCAAATTCGCATAGAAGAAGATGACTTCTTGGTGAATGCGGTCGGATGGATTCCTCAAAAATCGTCCGGTAATGCCAGTCGAGATGCAGAAAGCGCTCACTTGCTCAATACAGAATTGATTGAAGACATTTCCAGGGCTAGCGCTGAAATAGGTTTTCGGTGGCTCCAAATTGGAACTGACTGCGTCTACTCTGGCGACCGCGGGGGCTACAGCGAGGACAGCGAGAAGGATGCTAAAGACTTGTACGGAGCCTCCAAGATTTCAGGCGAGAGGTATTGCTCTGAAGCACTTCTCGTTCGCTGTTCGATTATTGGGCCCGAATACAATTCGACTTTTGGGCTTTATTCGTGGTTTAAGTCTGCTTCGAAATCAGGCACAGTAAAGGGTTTCCAAAATCACATCTGGAATGGTGTAACAACGAACGTTTTCGCGAAGCTTGCCGTGGGTTTGTCTCAAAGCGATCTCCGTTCCTGCAACCAACACTTTGTGCCAAATTCCCAGGTGAGTAAGTTTGAACTCTTAAGACTTTTTGCTGAAGGTCTAAACTTACCCAAGAGGGTGGTCGAACCTTTCGCAGCGCCAGAGCCCGTTAACCGAACGCTCCGCACTTTAAATCAAGACCAAAACCTTAGACTTTGGAAGCTCGCTGGCTACGATTTAATCCCAGACATAGATCTTTTCGTTCGCGAAATGATCCAGGTCGACTCAGAAAGAGGTGCATGATGGCACGAAAGGGAATCAAAGACTCCGTTGTGGTCATCACGGGCGGGACTGGTTCTTTCGGCTCGGTTATGGCTCGCAACGCTCTTGCGAAGGGGGCCGCTGAGGTTAGGGTACTGAGTCGTGATGAGGCCAAACAGGATGCCATGAGGCACGCACTTGCTGATTCACGGGCAAGGTTCTATATCGGCGACACCAGGGACCAGGAGTCTGTAAACCGAGCGTTAAGAAATTCAGACCTCGTCTTTCATGCCGCTGCTCTAAAGCAGGTTCCCTCTGCTGAGTTCTTCCCGCTTGAGGCAGTAAAGACCAATGTGAACGGCTCTGCGAATGTGCTCAGGGCAGCTATCGAATCTGAGGTCAGCAGCGTGGTTTGTCTAAGTACAGATAAAGCTGTTTATCCGATCAACGCCATGGGCATGACTAAAGCCTTGATGGAGAAAACCGCAATGGCTTTCGCTCGGGATTTTCAGGACTCAAAGACGACGATTTCCATTACCAGGTATGGCAATGTTATGTATTCGCGGGGGTCGGTAATACCTCTATTCATATCGCAAATCAAGGCTGGTAAACCAATAACTATTACAGACCCGACCATGACTAGATTCTTGATGTCCTTAGCACAGTCCGTGGATTTGGTTGAACACGCATTTACTCACGCAGAGACAGGCGACCTTTTTGTCAGAAAAGCTCCTGCTGCGACAATAGAAACGTTGGCTATCGCTTTGATCGAACTGTTTGGTGGTCATGTCGACTCTATTTCGAACATCGGCA
Organism: Actinomycetota bacterium; assembly: GCA_041169705.1. Lineage (GTDB taxonomy): Bacteria > Actinomycetota > Actinomycetes > Actinomycetales > Microbacteriaceae > Aquiluna. The sequence goes on along the minus strand of JBEEIU010000126.1, from coordinate 90 downwards.
TCCGCCATGGAGAGAAACTGTTTGAATCTTTACTTGGTGTCGAGGAGAGAGCAAAAGCCGAGGATATGGGGGATTACTTCCGTGTTCCAT
>JBEEIU010000125.1:0-5318 GCA_041169705.1 Actinomycetota bacterium | reverse complement strand
GACTCGAACCAAGAACAAAGGAACCAGAAACCTTCGTGTTGCCAATTACACCACACCCCAATGGGACGCTACGTCGCTCGGATTATCTTAGTGTGCCTTGGAAAAGGCTTCTAATCTGGACAGCGACCGCTCTTTACCTAGTATTTCGAGGCACTCAAATAATGGCGGGGTCACTCTTCGACCCGATACCGCAACACGAACAACCGCGAAAGCGTCTCTTGGCTTGAGACCAGCTTTCTCAATAAGCGCCTCACTCAAGGCGGTTTGTATGTTGGCGGTGGCAAAATCCGAAACACCGTCCAATGCCTGTGCTGCTAGCGAGGCAATCTTTCCGGATTCGGAAGGCAATTGCGCTAGTGCCTCGGGTTCAAAACTCAGATCTTCTGTGAACAAAAAGGCAAGCATGCCACTGGCTTCACTTAGAACGGTAATGCGTTCCTTTACAAGCGGTAGCGCTTTAGCAAAATCTGCCAGCTGCTCAGTGCTCGGCTGCGCTGGCAGCACTCCAGCAGAGATTAGATATGGCAATACTCGTTCCTGAAAATCATCATCGGATAGTAGTCGGATGTGAGATGCGTTGATTGCATCCGCCTTTTTCTGATCAAATCTGGCCGGGTTGGGATTCACACTGGCTACATCAAATGTCTTACACATTTCATCGAGAGTAAAGATGTCTCGATCAGATGAGATTGACCAACCCAGTAGCGCTAGATAATTCAGCAGCCCTTCACGGATAAAGCCACGATCGCGGTGCAAAAACAGGTTGCTCTCGGGGTTGCGCTTGGAGAGCTTCTTATTTCCCTCTCCCATCACGAAAGGCAGGTGACCAAAGCGCGGCACAAACTCAGCAATGCCTGCCTCGTAAAGTGCGTTGTAGAGAGCAATCTGTCTAGGAGTAGAAGAGAGTAGGTCCTCACCCCTTAAAACGTGAGTAACACCCATTAGTGCATCATCGACCGGGTTCACCAACGTGTAGAGCGGCTCACCGCCTGGTCTCACTACTACGAAGTCTGGGAATGAGCCAGCTGGGAATGTGATTTCCCCACGTACGAGATCCACAAATTTGATTTCCTCATCGGGAACTCTCAGTCGGAGTGCTGGCTGTCTTCCCTCCGAGAGATAGCGCTGCCTATCGGCTTCCGTTAGTTCTCGCTCAGAGTTGTCGTAACCGAGTTGGACCGCTCGGCCGTTGGCTTTGTTTCGCTCTTCAATTTCTTCTGCAGTTAGGAAGCTCTCGTAAAGGTGACCCGAGGCAATCAGCTTTTCGACAACCTCTTTATAGATGTGTCCGCGCTGGGATTGACGATAGGGCTCGTTTGGGCCTCCGACATCAATGCCCTCGTCCCAATCAAGTCCGAGCCAGCGAAGCGCTTCAACAATCTGCTGATAGCTCTCTTCGCTGTCGCGTGACGAGTCGGTGTCCTCGATGCGAAATACAAACTTGCCACCCTGACTGCGGGCGTATGCCCAGTTGAACAGGGCTGTTCTGACTAGTCCAACGTGAGGAGTACCAGTGGGTGATGGGCAAAAACGAACGACAATGTCGCTGCCCTGAGCAGAGGTAATTGGAGCGGTTAGCTGAGTCATTTTGTAGCTAAAGCTTATGCCACCGGGTTAGATAGCGTCCCGATGCCTTCTATTTCACACTCGACCAAATCTCCACTCTTGATTCCAGAGATACCGGCAGGTGATCCGGTGAGAATTACGTCTCCCGGGAAAAGGGTAAGGTTCTGGGAAACGTAAGCAATCAGCGCCTCTGGACTAGCAATCATGTGCTGAGTATTGCCCTCTTGCCGGACCTCACCATTCACGCGGGAAATTAGCTTTTTATTAGCTGGTTGAAAATCCGTTTCAATCCAAGGTCCGAGGGGTCCAAAAGTGTCAAAGCCTTTGCTTCTCGCCCACTGCAGATCTGAGAACTGTACATCTCTTGCTGTCACGTCATTTGCAATTGTGTAACCGAGAATGTGAGACCTTGCTTCAGTTTCAGAAATGTTCTTGGCTTTCTTGCCTACAACCAGGGCTAGCTCTACTTCCAGCTCAGCGTTTTGGGTTTGTGGTGGGATAACAATCTTTTCGCCAGTGGCAATCAACGAGCTCGGCGGCTTGAAAAAAATAAGTGGTTCATCTTGAGTGCTCTGGCCAATTTCAGCGGCATGGTCTTTGAAATTTAGACCGATGCAAATAATTTTGCTGGGCTCCACAGGCGTGAGCAAAGTAACTTCTGAAAGCGAATAGGACTGGCCAGTTTTTTCCACCGAGTCAAAAAATGAGCCCGCTAATTGATGAACCCGGTCCGATTCCACAAGACCGTTGTGGATATGGCCGTCTTTAGAAAAGCGAGCGAGGCGCATCCGCTTAGTCTGCCAGCTTTACTAGCCAGCCGTGCTTGTCTGGCAGATTTCCGTACTGAATTGAGGTCAACTCTTCACGAATTGACACCGTTAGGCTGCCCGGTTCTCCCCCACCAATCTCAATCTCCTCTTTTTTTGACTTAAGTTGACCAACTGGTGTGACAACAGCTGCGGTGCCACAAGCAAAGACCTCTACCAAGTCACCAGATTTGGCTGCGCTTCGCAACTCTTCAAGAGAGAACTTCCTCTCCTCGACTTTATGTCCGCGATCCTTCAGAAGAGTTATGACGGAGTCTCTTGTAATGCCGTGCAAGATAGTTCCGTCCAGTGCAGGAGTTACGACTGATCCATCTTTGAAAACAAAGAATAGATTCATGCCACCAAGTTCTTCGATGTAGGTGGCAGACTCTGCATCCAAGAAGACAACCTGGGAACAACCGTGTTCATAGCCTTCATTTTGAGCAAGCAAGCTAGCCGCATAGTTGCCACCAGTTTTTGCTTCGCCAGTGCCGTGCTTGCCAGCTCTTGCTGAATCCAAAGCAATCCAAATTGAAACAGGTTTTACTCCACCGGTGAAATAAGGTCCCACCGGAGATGCGATTACGCGATACTCAGCGCGGTGAGCTGCCCTAACGCCCAGGAAGTTTTCCGCGGCGATTTCAAACGGACGAAAATACAGCGTCTTTTCGCCTTCCTGCGAAGGAACCCATGCGCCATCGACGGCGATTAGCTGCCTGAGTGATTCAACAAAGGTTTCGACTGGAAGCTCTGGTAGCGCCATGCGATGTGCAGATTTTTGCAGGCGCCTAGCATTCATTTCTGGTCGGAAAGTCCAGATCGAACCATCTTTGTGGCGATAGGCCTTGATGCCCTCGAAGATTTCTTGCCCATAGTGAAGAACTGCTGCTGATGGATCCATCAGGATTGGACCGTATGGGATTACTTGGTGTGAATGCCAGCCTTTGTCTTTTTCCCAAACCACAACTACCTGATGATCGGTGAAGTGAGTTCCGAAAGTCGGATTCGCGATGATCTTCTCTCGCTCGGCAGCCGGAGTTGGATTTGGGTTTCTGGTTACTTTGAATTCCATGGCTAAATTCTCTCCAAAATTTCCCTAGCGATTTCATCCGTTGATCCGCTGTGTCCACTGGCCAGATAATCAGCCACTGCACTCTCTATCTTGGTGGCCGCTTCTTGGTAACCAAGGTGGGAGGCAAGCAAACTAGCGCTCAAGATAGCTGCAGTTGGGTTGGCTAAGTTTTTGCCAGCAATATCTGGGGCAGAACCGTGAACCGGTTCGAACATAGATGGAAATAGACCGGTTGGATTGAGGTTGGCAGATGCAGACAACCCAATTCCACCTGAAACAGCAGCAGCAAGATCTGTGATGATGTCTCCAAAAAGATTGTCAGTAACAATCACATCAAACCGCTGCGGCGAATTGACCATATGAATAGTTGCGGCGTCGATGTGCATATAGTCATGCTTCACGGCAGGATACTTTTCTGCTGTCTCATCTAGGATGCGCGTCCATAGCTTGCCCGCGTGAACTAGGACATTCGTCTTGTGCACAAGCGTCAGCTGCTTTCGGCTTCGCTTGTTGGCAAGTTCGAATGCGTATTCAACAACTCTTCGAACACCTTGAGCAGTGTTCACGGAAATCTCATTGGCAAGTTCTTGCTCTGTCCCAACCCGAACGGCACCACCGTTTCCAACGTAGAGACCCTCGGTCCCCTCGCGAACTACGACAAAGTCAATTTCGGGCTGGCCTGCCAAAACTGTCTTTACGCCTTTGTATAGCTTGCTCGGACGCAGGTTTACAAAGTGATCAAATGCAAAACGTATTTTCAGAAGTAACCCGCGCTCCAGGATTCCCGGTGCGACTCGTGGATCACCGACTGCGCCTAGCAAAATGGCCTGGTGCGTCTTGAGCTTTGCCATATCCTCATCGGTCAGGATTTCGCCAGATTTCAAATAGCGATTGGCACCCAGGTCATACTCAGTCGTAGAAATTTCCACCCCGGCCAGGGCTTTCTTCAAAGCAGCTAACGCAGGGGCAACTACCTCCGGACCAATTCCGTCGCCCGGAATTAATGCCAAATCAAGTTTCTTCAACTTTGCCCCTAGGGATTTATGGGCTTAACCCTATTAGCTTTTCTGAGGCCTGGCGACTGCCAAGAGGCTACGCGTACAATTGGAGCATGGCTAAAGAAGTTTCGATTGACCAACTACACGACTCCCTTGCGGATGGTGCTTTTCTCATAGATGTTAGAGAGGTAGCCGAGTATCAGTCCGGTCACGTGCCTGGAGCAATTCACATTCCCCTGGGTGCGCTACACGAGAATCTGAATGAGATTCCCAAGGACCAACAGGTGTGGATTATTTGTCAGAGCGGTGGTCGCTCGATGAAAGCAGCCAATGCGCTGGAAGATTTGGGTTACACGGCTGTCTCGGTTGCAGGTGGGACAGGTGCGTGGATTGAATCAGGCAGAGAAACTGCCTGAGCGCTCTAACTTTCGGATAAAGAAATAAATTTCATCAAATCAGCATCAATTGCTTCGCGGAGCTGATCCACAAGGGCCGCGTCAATCGGTGAGTCGATTGTTATAACACTCAATGCTTTGCCACCTTTTTGTTGTCGGGCAATTGTCATCGCAGCAATATTGATGCCTGCCTTCGCAAAAGCTGAACCATAAATAGCAACAATTCCTGGGCGATCCTGATACACCATAACCACTAGATTTTCAGCGAGGGCTAGCTCAACCTCGTATCCATTTATTGAAACAATTTTTTGATGATGTTTAGGTCCAATTACCGTTCCACCTACTGAGACAGAAGTGCCGTCATTGAGAATTGCCTTGAGCGTTGTTACGTTGCGATACTCATCACTCTTGCTGTCTTGAGTCAGTCGCACCTCAATTCCACGCTGTTCTGCAAGCAAGGGAGCATTTACATAAGAAACTT
>JBEEIU010000124.1:0-12826 GCA_041169705.1 Actinomycetota bacterium | reverse complement strand
GATACAGTGCATCGATAAGAGTTGTCTTCGCCAGCTTGTCTCCAGCTAGAGCTCGCTCTGCGAGCAATTGGTCTGCCTGCACGATGCGCCCCAAAGCAGGACCCGCTCCAACTACAGAGTTCGCAGAGAGAGCAGATCTTGCAGAACGATTTGCATCAACTACCGACAGGACAGTGGTTCCTATGACAACCGGTCCGGGACCAAAGTGTGCATCTAACTCTTTTACTAAATCAGTAAAAGCGCTGTCTGGTGCATCGGATTTTGCTGCTAGGCCAAGTACAAGAATCTGACGATTACCGTGCACTCCAAGCAAGAGCTCAGCTCCTTGCTTGCGCGAAACCTTTCTGAGTCCATCCGGATCGTAATTGGGGGCCACGCTGCCGATTACTACACATACCTGCCCCTCGGCTCTCCAGCCAAGAGCAGATACACGAGAGTTAATTTCCTGCCCAGGTTCGCCACTTACTATTGAATCAACCACCAGAGCTTCTAATCTGGCATCCCAAAGTCCTCTGGCTTCTGCAGCGCGTGCATAAACATCAGCTGCATTAAAAGCAATATCTCTTGAATACCTAAGAATTGACTCGCGTAGTTCTGGATATTCAGCGACCACTCGAGATTCAACCACTTCGACGACAACTCGAATTAGTTGCAGAGTTTCCTGAAGAGAGACGGAACGAAGTAACTCTCGCGGAGCATTTCCAAATACGTCAGCTGCTACCCATGGTTGCGCTTGAGGATTCTCATACCACTGGATGAAGCTTGTGATTCCGGTTTGTGCCACAGAACCAACAGACGCACGGCGAGCTGCTGGCATCGCTTTGTACCAGGGAAGAGTCTCATCGAGCTTGTTAAGCGTCGCGGTAGCAAGTTCCCCTGAGATTGACTTCAGCCAGGGGAGGTGACTAGGCGTCGCCACCGGCTGATCCTGAAGTTCCCGCTGTTACATCGTGCAGGCGGTAGAGATCAATTGCCTGCTGGGGAGCGGCCGCGTCAATCTTGCCTTGAGCCACAAGTTGCTCAAGAACTCGAACCACAATTGAAGGTCCATCGATCTTGAAGAATCTTCTAGCCGCAGGCCTGGTGTCGGAGAAACCAAATCCATCCGCACCAAGTGTCGCGTAATCCCCAGGAACCCAAGGTCTTATCTGGTCAGGCACTGCGTGCATGAAGTCGCTGACTCCAAGCACTGGTCCATCATGCCCGGCTAGCTTGGTTGAGAGATAAGGCGAAGGCGCAGCTTGATTCGGGTACAGGAAGCGTTGTTCGTCACACTTCAATCCATCGCGACGAAGTTCGGTCCAAGAGGTAACTGACCAGACATCCGCACTAACGCCCCAATTTGCTAGTAACCCCTGGGCTTCAATCGCCCATGGAACAGCTACACCGGAAGCAAGAATTTGCGCTTTGTGTCCAGGAGAGGTTGAGTTACTGATTTTGTGGATACCGCGAACAATTCCATCGATGTCAACATCGGTTGGCTCAGCCGGCTGAACCATAGGTTCGTTGTAGACAGTTATGTAGTACATCACGTTCGGATCGGGATGCGTGTTTCCATACATCCTTTCGATTCCAGACTGCACGATGTGTGAAATTTCATATCCATACGCAGGGTCGTAGGTAACTACTGCTGGGTTTGTAGCCGCCAATATGGGGGAGTGACCGTCTGCGTGCTGAAGTCCTTCACCAGTCAGTGTCGTTCTTCCTGCAGTTGCTCCAATCATGAAGCCTCGAGCCATTTGGTCTCCCGCTGCCCAAATTGCATCAGCAGTTCTTTGGAAACCAAACATTGAATAGAAAACGTAGAACGGAATGGTTGGCTGCCCATGAGTTGCGTAGCTTGTTCCAGCTGCTGTGGACGCGGCGAGCGATCCTGCCTCATTGATACCGGTGTGAAGAATCTGCCCGGCTTCGCTTTCCTTGTAGTTCAAAAGCAATTCGCGATCAACCGAGATGTAATGCTGACCATTCGGGTTATAGATCTTTGCGGTCGGGAAGAACGCATCCATTCCAAAAGTGCGGGCCTCATCAGGAATGATTGGAACAATTCTTTCGCCGGTGCCCTCAGACCTCAGTAGGTCCTTGAGCATGCGAACAAATGCCATGGTGGTTGCAACTTCTTGGGTTCCTGAACCAGCCTTAGGAGTCGCATATGCCTTCTCGTCGGGAAGCTTGAAGTCAACATGGGTGCTTCGTCTCTCCGGAAGGAATCCACCAAGTGCTCTTCTGCGATCGAGCATGTATTGAATCTCTGGCGAATCCATGCCGGGGTGGTAATACGGGGGCATGTACGGGTTCTCTTCGAGTTGAGCATCAGAAATCGGAACTCTCATCTCATCTCTGAAGTCTTTTAGGTTCTCTAGGGTTAGCTTCTTCATCTGGTGCGTGGCGTTTCGGCCTTCGAAGCTTCTACCCAGTCCGTATCCCTTGATGGTTTTTACGATGATTACGGTTGGTTGACCTTTGTGCTCCAGGGCAGCTTTGTAGGCCGCGTAGATCTTGCGGTAGTCATGGCCACCGCGCTTGAGTCCCCAAATTTGGTCATCCGTTAGATCCGCAACTAGGGCTGCAGTCTTTGGGTCACGACCGAAGAAGTTCTCTCGCACGAATGCGCCGTTCTCGGTCTTGTAAGTCTGATAGTCACCGTCCGGAGTGCGGTTCATCAGGTTGACGAGAGCACCCTCGGAATCCTTTTGCAGCAGACTGTCCCACTCTCGGCCCCAAATAACCTTGATGACATTCCAACCGGCTCCGCGGAAGAACGATTCAAGTTCCTGAATAATCTTTCCGTTACCTCGCACCGGTCCATCAAGACGTTGCAGATTTGCGTTCACCACGAAAGTCAAATTGTCGAGCTTGTCATTAGCCGCAAGCTGCAGAGCACCACGGCTTTCAACCTCGTCGAGCTCGCCATCACCCAGAAATGCCCATACGTGTTGTCCTGAAGTGTTCTTGAAACCGCGGCCCTGAAGATAGCGATTGTATTGAGCCTGATAGATCGCATTAATTGGGCCAAGACCCATCGATACGGTGGGGAATTGCCAGAAGTCGGGCATCAGCCTCGGGTGAGGGTAGCTAGGGATACCGCGACCGGGGCGAGACTTTTCTTGTCTGAATCCATCAAGGTCTTCCTCAGAAAGTCGACCTTCCAAAAAAGCGCGCGCGTATGGACCTGGGGAAGCGTGACCCTGAACAAAAATTTGGTCTGCGCCGTCTGGGTGTTCATTGCCTTTGAAGAAGTGGTTGAATCCAACTTCATAGATTGATGCTGAAGAAGCAAAAGTTGAGATGTGTCCACCAACTGAGATTCCCGGACGCTGGGCCCTGTGCACCATAATCGCGGCATTCCAACGCATCCATGCGCGGTAAGTTCGCTCGATCTGCTCGTCTCCTGGGAAAGCGGGCTCGTCCTCAGGGGATATGGTGTTTATGTAGTCGGTGGTTGGAACCAGGGGCACGTTCAGCTGAAGTTCATGCGAGCGACGCAGCAGGTGCTGCATGATTTCTCGTGCGCGCCCTCTACCAGCGTGCTTTGCAACAGCCTCGAGAGATTCGAGCCATTCTTTGGTTTCCTGGGGATCTTTATCTCCGGAAGTCGTGGCGAATGCGTCTTGGTTGTTGAACGACAAAGCAGAGCCTCTTTTCGTGGCTAATTAGCTGATTTCACCCTGTTGGGGCGAATAAAGTCTAGCTTTGTAACTACCGTTCTACGACCACATATAGTGATATGAAACGACCAAAGGAAGGCCAAGATGTCAGCTGAGGTAGGCGAACTAGCACCAGACTTCGAACTGAGCAACCAGCACGGAGAGACGGTGAAACTGAGCGATTTCAGGGGCAAAAAGGCCGTGGTTTTGGTCTTCTATCCACTGAGCTTTTCTGGGATTTGCACCGGTGAACTCTGCGAAATCAGAGACAATATCTCGGTATTCCAGGACCAAAAAGTCGAGCTCTTGGGAGTCTCTGTGGACTCAAAGTTCGTTCAGAAGCAATTCGCGGATCACGAGAATTACCAGTTTTCGCTACTTTCGGACTTCTGGCCTCACGGCCAGGTCGCCCAAGAATACGGGGTTTTTCTGGCCGATAAGGGCATTGCTACACGGGCGACCTTTGTGATTAGTCGAGAGGGCGTTGTCGTAGCGAAATTTGTAACCAGCCCTGGAGAACCACGCAGTTTTAGTGATTACAAGCGAGCACTTGAACTGGTTTAAGTGCCGCAGTATCCGCTAGGCTAACCAAGTCTTTTCTGAAGGAAGAGACGAAAGGGCCTTTAGCTCAGTTGGTAGAGCGCCACGCTTACACCGTGGATGTCATCGGTTCGAGCCCGGTAGGGCCCACTCGAACGGGAACCCATTTCCCAAACCCCCAGTGGCAAAGTTCCACTCCTGAAAGATTCAGGTCTGACATTCACCCACATTTGGCTCGATTTTCTGGTTGGCTATGCGTATGACCTCTTTGGCTGAACTTAATTCGGATTTTGAACGCCGCTGGCCACTTCAAACTGCCGAGAGTTGGGATCAGCCGGGACTAATGCTGGGAAAGCGCAACGCAGAGATTTCAAGGGTCCTGCTGAGCGTTGACTTCACTTCAGACGTGCTCTCCGAAGCAGTGGAAGTTGGGGCTCAACTCGTTGTTTGCCACCACCCACCTTTTTTGAAAGGTGTTCACGAACTCTCTGAAGAGGGTGCCAAGGGGAATTTGGTTGCCGAGGCCAACCGCAAGTCGGTTGCCGTTTATGCCGCCCACACCAATGCAGATGGTGCTAAGGAGGGAGTGACTGATTCCTTGGCCAAAGTCTTCGGACTAAGAAACGCGATTCCGTTTGACGGCTCCTCGAGTTTAGGTCGGGTTGGCGAATTGAATCAGGCGGTAACGCTTTTGGAATTCGCGAGAGAAATCGCAAGGAGACTTCCGGCTACCGCTTCTGGGGTTCGTGTTGCGGGTCCAGCTGAAAGCTTGGTAAAGCGTGTCGCGATTCTGGGTGGAGCGGGAGATTCTTACTTGAGTACCGTTAGAGCGCTTGATGTCGATGTCTACATAACAAGTGATCTGCGCCACCACCCGGCTCAGGATTTTATTGAGCAGTCAAAGCTTGAGGGTTGGAGACCGGCGTTAATTGATATTTCGCATTGGGCAGCAGAATGGATTTGGCTAGATGGATTGGCCGCCAGCCTCTCGGAGGCTTTTCCTGAAGTCAGCTTCACAGTAAGTGAAGTGAGAACAGATCCATGGGATTTTGCGGTGATGCAATGAAGGCAGAAATCTCAGATCTGATTCGCTTATTGGAACTGCAGGACTTAGAGATTGCGGTGGAAAAACTTAAGCAACAGATGACCGAGTTGGCAAGTGGAAAATCATTAGAAGATCTTCGAGATCAAATTCTTGCCATATCAGCACAGCTGACAACTGCAAGGTCAAAGGTTGAGGAGCTCGAACGAGATCAACGACGCGCTCTTGAGGACCTTCGACTTGTTGAAGAAAGAATCAAAAGAGACAAAGAAAAGCTTTCAAAGACCGCTGTTAGTCGCGATGCCCTGGGAATTCAGCACGAGCTTGAAACTCTAAACAAGAGAAAGAGCGAGCTAGAGGATTCGGAAATCTTTATTCTCGAGCAGCTTGAAGGAAGCGGAGTTGAACTAACTGAGTTACTGACCAAGAAAGCTGAGTTAGAGCAAGAGTTCCAGTCGCAAAAGAATCAAATGCAATTAGACCTCGAAAACATGAAATCGAGATTAAAGTCTGATCTAGAAGGTGCGGCGGCTTTGAGGAACAAGCTGCCCGATGAGTTAGTAGGCCTTTTCGATAAGAAAAAGTCTCGTGGCGTGGCCGTAGGAAGAATGGTTCGCAACACTTGCGGTGCCTGCAATATGGGCCTTACTGCCTCGGCTGCGCATGAGATTCTCGCACAGCCGAGTGATGAACTGGTCACCTGTCCAGAATGTGCTGCGATATTGGTGAGATCTTGAAACTGATTCTGCAAGCCGATGGTGCATCTAGAGGGAACCCGGGCGATGCCGCTTACGGAGCAGTCATTTTGGATGAGAATCGCAATCTTATTGCGGAGATTTTTGCCCCGATTGGCGTTCAGACAAACAACTATGCGGAATACACCGCAGTAATTGCCGGGCTCGAGTACCTATCTAACAATTTCAGTGTTGATCAGCTGCTCATAGAGATGGATAGCAAGCTGGTTATAGAGCAGCTGGCTGGCCGCTGGAAGATAAACAGTGCTTCACTGAGAGAACTAAATCAGCGAGCACAAACTTTGCTATCGGGGATTGAGTATGAGCTCAAATGGATTCCAAGAGAGCAGAATTCATTGGCCGATTCGGCAGCAAACAAGGCTCTCGACACAAATGCCGTCACAACCGAAATAATTGAAAGCAGCACCGCCCAGCCGCGTTCGGTTCGAGCTAAGCGCCAAAGGGTCGAGCCAACAACCATTGTGCTTATCAGGCATGGACACACCGCCCACACCGAGGCGAATCTAATTTCAGGCTCATCGGGAGAAGATCCTGAACTTAGCAAGCTCGGAATCAGCGAGGCTAAACAGATGGCCGAGGAAGTTCCCAAGATCCTCGATGGATTCGGACTCTCACAACCGCTCGTTGTCTATCATTCACCGCAAAAGCGGGCCAGACAAACCGCCGAGCAGTTGGCTAATCGAGCCCAGATCAGGCTTCATACCGACGAACGCCTTCAGGAAATCGCTTTTGGCGATTGGGAGGGAATTTCCATGGACGAGCTTTCAGCAAAGTTCCCCCAAGAGGTTGAGTCCTGGCGAGGTTCGATGAACATAAAGCCTCCAGGAGGAGAGTCTCTCCAGGAACTGGAACTCCGGGTTGGCTCATTCCTTGGCGAAGTCATTGCCAAGCATCCTGGACAGACGGTAGCTGTTGTCGCGCACATGATGCCGTGCAGGGTTATAGCCAGAAGAGCGCTCCAGGCTGCTCCACAGGTCTTATGGTCACTGCAGTTTTCACCGGCATCTATTTCGGTTTTCAGATTCTTTGGTGACCAACTTTCAGAGGGCTTTTTGGTCAACTCTTGCGCACATTTACGCGGGGAGTAGGGTTTAACTGATGGGTCGGCTAGACGGTCGCGGCATTGCCGAGGAACGTCCGGGCTCCACAGAGCATGGTGGTGGGTAACTCCCACCCGGGGTAACCCGAGAGAAAGTGCAACAGAGAGTAGACCGCCTCGAAAGAGGTAAGGGTGAAACGGTGGTGTAAGAGACCACCAGTGAGTCAAGTGATTGATTCAGCTAGGTAAACCTCGCCAGGAGCAAGACCAAGCAGGGAACGCTAAGAGCTGCTCGCTCAAGTTCTCGGGTAGGTTGCTAGAACCACAGAGTAATTTGTGGTCGAGATAGATGACCGTTCAAGACAGAACCCGGCGTATCGGCCGACCCATCAACTACTTTTTTGCTTTTGCAGCAAGTGCCGCGGCACCGATGATCCCCGCTGAGTTTCGTTTCTTAGCTGGAACAATCTCGGTCTCGAGCTTGAGAAGCGGAAGAAACTCCTCGTGCTGCTTTGAAACCCCACCCCCAACAATAAATAGGTCAGGGGTAAAAAGTTTCTCAAGTGTCTCGTAATAGCGCTGCAGTCGCTTTGACCACTGAGCGAAACTTAGGCCCTCACGTTCTTTGGCGGCAAAGCTGGCTTTAGTTTCATAGTCGACGCCATCAATTTCCAAGTGTCCCAATTCGGCATTTGGAACTAGCTCACCGTCAATGAATATTGCTCCACCAATTCCCGTCCCGAGCGTTGTCATAATTACTAACCCGTCGCGGTCTTTAGCAGCCCCGAATCGAACCTCGGCATATCCCGCAGCATCTGCATCATTTACAACTAGAACTTCTTTGCCAAAGGTTTTTTCGAAGAGATCTTCAGCATTTAGATTGATCCAGCGTTTAGAAACATTGGCTGCGGACTTGGTAATTCCATGTTTCACAACTGCTGGAAAACAAATCCCAATGGGTAGGTCGCTGCTTTTTCCATCCAGCTCTTGAGCGATTTGAAGAACGACTTTAGCTATGTCTTCTGGTTCTCCACCCTCTGGTGTTGGGTACTTCAGACGCTCGGAAAGCAGTTCGCCCTTTTTTACATCGACGAGTGCACCCTTAATGCCAGTTCCACCAACATCGATTCCAATTGCCTTCTTTGCCACCTAGACCTCCGTCAGAATTTCGGGTCCGTTATCGGTTATCAAAATGGTGTGCTCAAACTGCGCGGTGAATTTGCGGTCTTTAGTCACTACAGTCCATCCGTCGTTCCACATCTCCCAATCAGCTGAGCCGAGAGTAAGCATCGGCTCGATAGTAAACACCATTCCCACTTCAATAAGGTCTTGATACTCATCCGTGTCGTAGTGCGGAATTATCAGCCCGGTGTGAAAGCTGGTGCCAACCCCGTGTCCAGTGAACTCTCGAACGACGCCTAGATTGAAACGCTTCGCATAGCTCTCAATTGTCCGACCAATTACATTGACCTGTCGACCAGGCATTGCGGTCCGGATTCCTCTATGCATCGCCTCCCGAGTGACCTCTATGAGCTGAGCCTTTTCTGACGATATTTCTCCAACTCCCACGGTTCCATTGGTGTCTCCGTGAACTCCATCTAGATAGGCGGAGATGTCGATGTTCACTATGTCTCCCTCTTCTAGAACAGTGTCGTCAGGGATTCCGTGGCAAATGACTTCATTCAATGAGGAGCAAAGACTCTTTGGGAAGCCTCGATACCCAAGAGTTGATGGGTATGCGCCTTGTGAGATAAGAAATTCGTGACCAATTTCGTCGAGGCGATCAGTGGTGATCCCGGGGCGAACGCTTTCTAGGACAACCTGCAGGCCTTGGGCAGCAATCTTTGAAGCTTTTCTTATCTTCTTTATGGTCTCTTCGTCGTAGCGGTCACCTGTTGTATGGGGAGTAGGTTTTGGCTTTCCAACGTATTCAGGGCGGGATATTGACTTTGGAACTTCGCGCATCACGGAGATAAGGCCAGGCGCTAATTCTCCGTTGGTTTGCTTGGGCACCGCTCCATCATATTGGGCTAGGGTTTTTCCATGACTCAGTTCTGGTTCAACACAAAGACTAAACAGGTAGAGGTGGGACCACAGTCACTATCGCTGGAACGAGTTGGCCCTTTTGATTCGTACGAAGAGGCTCTTCGAGCCGAAGAAATCATTGCGGAGCGTGCGCGGCAGATTGCCGAAGAAGATGCAGCCGATGATTGGAAAAGCAACTAAAACTCATGCTCTTTCCCTGGGAAGGTTTCTGCAACGATATCTGCCTTATAGCTTCTCGCAGCATTTAGCAGTTCTCCCCTTAGTTGCAGATAACTTTTTGCAAACTTTGGAATCTTCTCGCCAAGACCGGCAAAGTCTGTCCAGACCAGGATTTGTCCATCGGTCGCAGATCCAGCCCCAATTCCAATAGTTGGTATTGCGCAAGTGTTTGAAATTTCCTCGGCCAGATTCGCAGGCACCATCTCTATCACGACTGCAAAGGCACCAGCGCTCTCAACGGCTTTCACATCTTCCAGAACACTCTTTGCTTCTTCACCGCGCCCCTGAACTTTGTATCCACCTAGTGCGTGCACGGTCTGTGGGGTGAATCCAACGTGACCCATTACGGGAATTCCGGCCTCAACTATTGCCGCTATTTGATTTACTCGAGCTTTGCCACCTTCCAGCTTCACGGCAGCAGCTCCGGTCTCCTTCATGATCCGGGTTGCGGTTGCCACGGCAAGTTCGACCGAGGATTCATAAGACCCAAATGGCATGTCAACCACGACAAGCGAATGCTTCGCGGCCTGGGCAACCGCTCTTCCAAAGGAGATGATTTCGTCTACTGTGACGGGCACCGTGCTGGAGTAGCCCAGCATGTTTGAAGCAGAGTCACCAACCAGAATTACTTCAATTCCCGCCTGATCAAAAATTTCTGCGGTCAGGAAGTCATAGCTAGTAAGAGCAGCAAACTTTTGACCATTGGCCTTGAGTTGGGCAAGTGTCTGAGTTCTGATTCTCAACTTAAGTCTCCAAACTTTGTCGCGAGCGGAACTCTGCGGCCCCTGCCGAAAGAAACCTTTGACAACCTAGGCCCAATTGGAGCTTGAGATCTCTTCCATTCTGCCGCCCTGACCATTCTGTCAACCTTGTTTACAAGGTCTTTGTCAAAGCCCATACCAACTACCTCGGCAATGGTTGCGTGCTGCTCGATAAGTTGGCGAAGAATTCCATCTAGAACTTCGTAGTCCGGCAAAGAGTCTGTATCAACCTGGTCTGGTCGTAGTTCGGCCGAAGGGGCTTTGTTGATTGAGTTTTCGGGGATAAGTTCCGAATTCATGTGTGTATTGATCCACTTCGACAGCTTCCAAACATCTGTCTTGTAGAGATCCTTTAGGGGAGCGTATGCCCCAATTGAATCGCCATAAATAGTTGAATAACCAACGGCCACTTCAGACTTGTTTCCGGTGTTTAGAACCAAAAGATTTTCATTATTCGACACAGCCATCAGTAGTACTGCCCTTATTCGAGCCTGGATGTTTTCGCTGGCAATGGCTGAAAGATTCAAGGTTTGCTCAAAAGCTTGATGTGCCTTATCGATTTCGAGCGTTCGCAGATCAATCCCAAGTCTCTCGGCAAGGTCTGCGGCGTCTCCAAGGGAGTGCCTGGAAGAGAATCTAGATGGCATGCGAACACCAACTACGTTCTCTTTGCCCAGCGCCAAGACCGCGAGGGTTGCGACAAGTGCGGAATCGATGCCACCGGAAAGGCCCACGACTACGCCCTTGTGTCCAGTCTTCCTGACGTAATCCGAAATGCCCAGCTGTATTGCTTTGAAAATTTGCTCTAGTTCTTCTGGTTCTTTCGAAGCCTCCTGGTCTGTGCCGGAAACAATCAGATCGACCTCGAATGCCTTAGCCCTGAGGGTAACCTCGCCTTTCTGGGTTACTAGGAAGCTGTTGCCGTCGAAGACCAAGTCATCCTGACCGCCAACAAGATTGACATAGGCCAAGCCGATTCCCTCAGCGGTGAAAGCTTTTGAGACTTCCAACCGTTTCTGAGGTTTGCCCGCTTCCCATGGGCTGCCATTTGGAGAGACCACCACTTCCACGCCAATTTCTTTCAAGGCTTTGAGTCTGGAACCGGGCCTCCAGATGTCTTCACAGATCATCACGGCGCACTTGGTCCCGTTTACCTCAAAGATGAGCTCTTGATTGCCGGGGATAAAGATTCTGACGTCGTCAAAAATGTCGTAGTTGGGCAATTCCTGCTTGTCATAGGTGCCAAGAACAGTGCCATTTCTAAATACGGTGGCCGAGTTGTGAGCTTTGGCCCAGTGGTTAGAAACCGAGGCCTTTCGTATGTGTCCCAGAACCACCGTCAAATTCGGTGCAGTCTTTGAGTATTCAACTATTGCCCGCAGGGCCTGATCTGCGCTGCCAAGAACATCGCTGCGAAAGGCAAGGTCCCCGGGGGGATAGCCAGTGAGGGCCAGTTCGCCAAAGACCAGCAACTCGGCACCTGATTTGGCAGCGCTTGAAATGGCATCCCGAATTGCTTCGGAGTTGCCGAAGTAGTCTCCAACCCGTGGGTTGGTCTGCGCAAGGGCAATCCGTAGCTCGGTCACGTCCACTAGCCTAATAGCTAGGCATTTGGAGGTATTTATGGATAAGCAGCAGGAATTCGTTCTTCGCACCATCGAAGAAAGAGGTGTGAAATTTGTCCGCCTTTGGTTCACTGACGTGGCGGGAACTCTAAAGTCTGTTGCTGTCGCTCCAGCCGAGATCGAGGGAGCTTTCAACGAGGGCATTGGCTTCGATGGGTCTGCAATTGAGGGACTTGCCAGAACTTCCGAAGCAGACATGCTTGCAGTTCCAGATCCTTCGACCTTCCAGATTCTTCCCTGGCGCGGAAACGTGGACCCAACCGCACGTATGTTCTGCGATATCTCTACGCCAGATGGGCAAGCCGCAGCGGCTGACCCAAGAAATGTTCTACGTCGCACCCTCGCCAAGGCAGCGAAGATGGGTTTCAGCTTCTATATCCATCCCGAGATCGAGTTCTACTTACTAAAATCTGACCAACTCGATGAGAACGGTCAGCCGGTTCCGGTTGATAACGCGGGCTATTTTGATAACGTGCCGGGCGGAACAGCTCATGATTTTCGCCGACGTGCAGTGACAATGCTTGAGCAGCTTGGGATCTCCGTAGAGTTCTCCCACCATGAGGGCGGTCCAGGACAAAACGAAATTGACTTACGTTATGCAGATGCTCTGAGCATGGCGGACAACATCATGACTTTCAGGACCGTAATCAAGGAAGTTGCGATCGAACAGGGTGTTTACGCGACATTCATGCCTAAGCCATTTACGAACCATCCTGGCTCTGGCATGCACACGCATATGTCGCTGTTCGAAGGGGATAAGAACGCGTTCTTTGACCCAAGCGCTCCTTATCACCTATCAAAGGTTGCAAAGTCCTTCATGGCGGGAGTGCTCCGTCACGCGAGCGAGATTACTTTGGTGACAAACCAGTTCGTAAACTCCTACAAACGTCTCTGGGGTGGCGGAGAGGCCCCTAGCTATGTTTGCTGGGGTCACAACAACCGAAGTGCTCTAATCAGAGTTCCGCTACACAAACCAGAGAAGGCAAACTCCACTCGCATTGAATACCGCGCCATGGATTCCGCTGCAAATCCTTACCTTGCATACTCGCTTCTTCTTGCAGCTGGTTTGAAGGGTATCGAGGAGAATTACGAACTTCCTAGTGAAACTGAAGATAATGTTTGGTCATTGTCTGACTTGGAGCGTCGAGCAAT
>JBEEIU010000123.1:0-3269 GCA_041169705.1 Actinomycetota bacterium | reverse complement strand
TCTGAGTTCGTTTGAAGACCCGCAATTACTTGAGGCTCAATTTGTGGGGCTCCCCTCGGGAAGCCAGTACTTGGTTAAGTCTTCCGTTAATTCGATCGATCATCTAGTTGGCGCAATTGAGGCGGCTTGCCAAAGAAAGCATGAAGAGCCGAACCCGCAGGGGCTAACTGCCGATCTGACGCAAAAGCAGTTGAGCGTCTTAGCTCTCATTTCACAGGGGCTTTCGAATTCGGAGATCGCTAAGGATCTTGATGTGTCAGAAGACACTATTGAGGGTATTGTCCGGCGCACCGCAAAGCGTCTGGGAATTACCCGAGAACAATCCACTAATCAGCGAGTCCTAATGGTTAGGGCATACCTGAAAGCTGTCGGCGGCCTTAGGTGATTTCGCCAAGAACACAACGCTTGCCCTTGAGCGAGCTGGGTGGAGACACCTTCCTAGAGGGAAGGTCCTTGGTCTTTGCCGTGGTTATTAGTTTCGCAACATCTATGTCTACATTTTCCAGCCCCTCGTTTTTTGAATGGCTTGCCTGGGCTGCGGGAAATCTAACTGCATTCCTGGTGTTGCTGATTCCGGTCTGGTGGATTTGGCATCGCAGGCGTTCAGCGTCGGGACTAGTAATCCCCTGGGGTTTTGTGCTGGTTATTTCCTTTATCTTCGGAGTCTCAAAAGCAGCTTTGGTGCTGTTGGTTTTTAGCTCACTCGCGCACCAGGCCATTGTGATCCAGGAGCTATTCGCAAGATCTTTAGTCGGTGGGCTAATCGGTTTGATTACCTTGCCCCTGCTGTCTCTGGCGGCGATGGCGTTGTTGCAGGTCAGAGAGTTGAATCAAAAGCTTGGTGATCGTTTGGATGTTGCGGATGAGATTGCAACTCGACCTGAGGCTCGTCAACTCTTTGAAAAGTTGCTTGCCCAAATAAACACTCTTTTGGACGATCTAAGGTCAGGTCCAAACGCCAATCTAACGCCGGCAGACATCAAGGCACTGCGAGAGTTAATTGAGTCTGGAGTCCGACCAACTTCGCACGCCTATTGGAGTGAATCGAAGGTTAAGACTGGGGCCTTGGGATGGCAGCGACTATTGGAACTTGCTTACGGACAAAAAATATGGATTTGGCCTGTCCTGCTCCCATTGGCTATCGGCTCGCTGGTGAGTCAGGTGGAGGCCTTCGGAATATTTTCCGCGTTGCAAAAAGTGGGTCTAGTGACCCTGTTCTCCGCTGTGTCCCTGATTGTTATGAATCGCTGGGACGGACTGCGAAGACAATCTGCCGGATTATGGTTCCTGGTTGCTATCGCACTATCTGGCCCAGCCTCTTGGCTCCTGGCGGGAAGCCTTACCGGCGTCATTGAGTTGGCCGAAATGAGGTGGTTTGTTGGATACACCGGCTGGCTTGTGGCAGGTTCTCTATTTACTTCAGCGGCTCGCTTGTTAGTGCGCGAGCGAGCAGAGCTATCGGCTGAACTGGACCGACTGCGACTTTTGGATTCCCGATCCGATTTAGAGTTCAGAAGAGAGGCTAGGAGAAAAGCCAATCAGATCCATGGCGAGGTTCAGTCTCAGCTAGTTTCAACCGCACTGCTCGCTGAAAACGGGGCTCAGATCCCGAGGCTCTCTCTAATTGAGCAGCTCGAAGCAGTTTTGAACTCACTGGAGCAGCCCGAGGATGCTAGTTGCCCACTTGAACATCGGTTCCAAGCTCTAGCCCGACGGTGGAGCGGCTTCCTTTCGATTGAGTTCTCAATTTATGGTGCGCCGCTAAGCGAGCCATATTCCAAATTGGTCTTTAGCGTGGTTGAGGAAGCATGCCTGAATGCTTATCGGCATGGACTGGCGGACGAGTGCCGCGTCCAAATATCAGTGGGCACATTTATTGAAGTTTCGGTGCAGGACAACGGTGTTGGTCTGCGCTCGGGCTCTCCTGGTCTGGGAAGTGCATTGTTTGCAGAAGTCGATCATGCCTGGAGCTTAGAATCCAGCATAGACGGCGGCTGTTTGTTGACAGTGAAAATTGTGAATTTTGTCTAGACCCCCTAGACTTCTTTTATGAACGTCTCTGAATTGCAGTTTGGATTAGACACCTTTGGCGATATGTCGCTTGATGACCAGGGCCAACCAGTTGCCGCGGGCCAGGTAATTCGCGATGTGGTTGAACAGGCCAAGCTTGCCGAAGAGGTTGGGCTAAACAGTTTTAATATCGGCGAGCACCACCGCGATGACTACGCGGTTTCAGCGCCAGACACCATCTTGGCTGGCATCGCAACTGTCACCAACAAGATAAAGCTCGGCACCGGCGTGACCGTGCTGTCCTCTGATGACCCGGTTCGGGTTTACCAGCGCTTCGCAACCATCGATGCACTATCCAATGGTCGTGCCGAGATCACCGCGGGCAGGGGATCCTTCATCGAATCCTTCCCGCTATTTGGATATGAACTTGCCAACTACGGCGACCTCTTCGAGGAGAAGCTGGAGCTGTTGGTTGAACTTCTCAAGGAGAAGCCAGTTACCTGGTCGGGTCGGATGCGCGCATCATTGACCAACCAGGAGGTCTACCCAAAGACCGAACGTGGAGCAATTGGTTTGCGAGTTGGCGTTGGCGGTTCTCCCGAATCGGTAGTCCGGGCTGCTCGTTTGGGCATCCCGATGGCGCTTGCAATCATTGGTGGGGACCCGGCTCGTTTTGCGCCTTATTCGAACCTCTACCAGGAGCAGCTGCAGAAGTTTGGTCACCAAGCATTGCCGGTTTCAATTCATTCCCCTGGCTTTATTGCCGACACCGATAGCGAGGCTATCGAGGCGCAGTGGCCCCACTACGAGACCGCGTTTGGTCGCATTGGCCGCGAACGCGGCTGGGGCCCAACCTCCAAGATGCACTTCATTTCCGAGGTGAATGGCGGATCGCTCTACGTTGGTTCGCCTGAGAAGGTTGCGAAGAAGATTGCCTATGCGATTCAGAGCGTAGGGGCTTCCAGATTTGATTTGAAATATGCCAATGGTCCAATGCCGCACTCAAAATTGATGAAGGCGATTGAGCTTTACGGAACCAAGGTTGTGCCGCTGGTCAAGGAGATTTTGGCCTCCTAAGTCCCGGTCGGGTGCGATAGAAAATGTTCGACTTTGTTCGTTTCTGTCTATTTGTGATTATTTCGTTATGTGAATAGCCCTATTTCGTTAAAGCTGAGGGCTATCCTGAACCAAAGTCCACTTACAGGAGGTTCAATGTTGAACAAGATTGCCGGTCACGAAGTTGACCGTCGTTTGCTTCT
>JBEEIU010000122.1:0-12082 GCA_041169705.1 Actinomycetota bacterium | reverse complement strand
AGCATCACCGAATACTTTTCAAAGGCCACTCCGCTGGTATTGGTAAACCCAGAAAAAATCGCTAGTCGTGCGCAAAATCTAAAAGAAACTAATGAGGAGTTTCTGCATGCCGCTTGGGACGCGGCAATTTCTGGAGCTCAGGCCCCAATTGACTTATCATCCGGAAGCTTCGCTGATCTCAACGATTTCCTTCAGGCCCTAAAGAGCGATAGAGAAAAAGAAATTGTCCAAGTTTCTCAATTCGGAGACGAATCCAGTTTGGATTTGGGTTTCAAAGAAATCCCAAATTTCTCGGTTAGCGAGACGGCAGCGACCGATTGGATTGCAGATCAGCTGGGGCAAAAACAAAAGATACTCATTTCCGTGCTGGGTCACGGAACTGCAGATCGAATACTTGAAATCCTCACTGAGAAAAATATCCCAGCCGTTATTTCTGAGACTCTAAAGGAGTTTTCTCCCGATCACGTCGTGATTACGCAGGGACAGTTGCTTGCTGGATTTGCACACCTTGAAAGCAAGTTAATTGTGATGACGGAGTCAGAGTTTCTCGGAAGACAAGCGAGATACTCAAGCCCGCAAGAGCGCAAATTGGCCCGCAGAAGAGGCGCCCAGGTAGACCCACTCACTCTCAAACAGGGTGACTACGTGGTTCACGAGATTCACGGAATAGGCCGTTTCGTTGAATTGGTTCAGCGACAGAATGGAGTGGGTAAGCGTCAGCACTCACGCGAGTACCTGTTGATTGAATACGCTCCGCCCAAGCGCGGGTATCCGGCTGACACGCTTTTCGTTCCAACAGACCAGCTGGATCTATTGACCAAATATGTCGGGGGAGAAGCTCCAGTGCTTTCCAAGATGGGAGGTACCGACTGGGCAAGGGCGAAGGGAAATGCTCGCAAGGCAGTTCGAAAGATTGCCATTGACCTGGTGAAGCTCTACGCAGCCCGCATGAAGAGCAAGGGTCACAGATTCGGTCCGGATACCGCATGGCAAAAGGAGCTAGAGGATGCCTTTCCTTTTGAGGAGACCCCGGACCAGCTCACCACCATAGAAGAAGTTAAGCGCGACATGGAGCGAGAAGTGCCTATGGATCGCCTGCTTGCCGGTGACGTCGGGTATGGAAAGACCGAAGTAGCGCTAAGGGCAGCATTCAAGGCGGTACAGGACGGGAAGCAGGTTGCCATACTGGTGCCAACCACGCTTTTGGTGAGGCAGCACTACGAAACATTCAAGGAGAGGTTCTCCGGCTTCCCGCTAAATCTTCGCGCTCTCTCGAGATTTCAAACCGATAAAGAAGCCAAGGAAACCATCGGCGGCTTAGAAAGTGGCTTAGTAGACGTCGTGATTGGCACACATCGCCTACTCTCGCAGCAAATTAAATTTCGCGACCTTGGCCTTGTGATTATCGACGAGGAACAGCGCTTTGGAGTTGAGCACAAGGAAAAACTTAAGGATCTAAAGCACAACGTGGATGTGCTCGCCATGAGCGCAACTCCGATTCCGCGAACTTTAGAGATGGCCGTTACTGGTATTCGCGAAATGTCTACACTGGCCACTCCACCGGAAGAGCGCCATCCGATTCTGACTTACATTGGTGGCTACAGCGAGAAACAAGTTGCCGCGGCGATTCGACGCGAACTAATCCGAGACGGACAGGTCTTTTTTATTCACAATCGCGTAAGCACCATCGACAAGGTCGCCAACGATCTCGCGAACCTAGTTCCGGAAGCTCGAATTGCAGTGGCCCACGGACAAATGCCCGAGAGCGCCCTGGAACAAGTAGTAGTTGATTTCTGGGAAAGAAAATTCGATGTTTTAGTTTCAACCACAATCATCGAAACCGGTATTGACATACCGAATGCCAATACTTTGATTGTTGATCGCGCCGAGAATTTTGGATTGTCACAACTGCATCAGATCCGAGGAAGAGTCGGAAGATCTAGAGAACGTGCTTACGCATACTTTTTCTATGACCCAACCAAGACTCTCACTGAAACCGCTCACGATCGTTTGGCAACCATAGCAACCAACAATGAGCTGGGATCCGGCATGCAGGTTGCAATGAAGGACTTGGAAATACGAGGTGCCGGAAATCTGCTCGGTGGAGAACAGTCCGGTCATATTGCGGGCGTCGGCTTTGATCTTTATCTTCGAATGATTGGTGAAGCAGTTAGTGAATTCCGCGGTGAGGTTTTGGAATCCCCCGCAGAACTGAAGCTGGAGATTCCAATCGACGCGCATATTCCCGCTACCTATCTAGATAGCGATCGACTGCGCCTTGAGCTCTATCACAAACTCTCGGCAGAGAGTGGGGCCAAGAGCTCGAAGCAAAGGTTGGATGAGATTCTTGCCGAGATTGAGGATCGCTATGGAAAGGCCCCCGAGCAAGTCAAGAACTTGATTGCAGTCACGCACCTGAGGCAAGTGGCCAATCGACTTGGCCTAAAGGACGTGAACCTACTTGGAAGCCAACTCAAATTAGCGCCGGTGGATCTAACCGATGCAGAACTGGTTGCCCTATCCCATCAGGTCAAGGGGCTCAGGTACCTGCAGACCTCAAGGCTTTTGACAGCCCCTGCACCAATTGCCGAGGATGGTGAACCGCTTCGCGACCAGGCAGTGATTGACTGGCTTTGGAAGTTCCTGGCGACAGTATTCCCGAAAGGAAATCATGGAAAAGCTGACTAGCTTGATTTCTACTCTGCACACTCTGCGAGCTCCGGGCGGCTGCCCCTGGGATGCCGAGCAGACTCATCGCTCGCTGATTCAGTACCTACTTGAAGAGACTTATGAACTAATCGAGGCGATTGAGTCGGGGAATCGTGAAGAGGTGATCGAGGAACTGGGGGACGTTCTTTACCAAGTTATCTTCCATTCCGATCTTGCTACCGAGGGAACATTCGGTGAGCCATTCACAATCGAAGATGTCGCGGAATTCATGGAACAAAAGATGATTGGCAGACATCCACACGTTTTTGGATCTCAAGAAGTCAAAGACAGAATCGCAGCCAGAACTGGCGCTGACGTGGTCAGCGTTTGGGAAGAGCACAAGAAGAAAGAGAAGCCAGAGAGACAAAGTGTCTTGGACGGAATTCCGCAAGCAATGCCAGCACTAGCGCTTGCCTCTAAAGTCATGGGGAGAGCGGAAAAGATTGGTCTTTTAGAAAAATCATCTAACCAGGCAATTCCGATTTCTGATGAGGAAGAGTTAGGCAAATTGCTACTTGCAATTGTCTCTTCGGCGCGAGCCAAAGATCTCGATCCTGAAAGAGCACTTCGAGAGGCAACCAGAGAATTGCAAGTAGAAATTCGAAGCTATGAGCTAAGTGATGCTACAGATGCCGGAGTTGTTGGTCGCGCTGATTAGTTCGCAACCGAAGCAAAAATCTTTTCAAACTCAACGAAACTTTGGTCCAGAAGTTCTGCTGGAGTTCTAGGGTCATCGTTTTGCGCCCACCAGATCAGCGCTTGAACACTGGCAGCAACCAACGCGGCTGCCACCATGTTTGAACGAATCGAAGATCTTCCTTCAATTCTTGCCACGGCTTTTTCTATCACGGCACGAGCTTCTCGGAACTGGGCCTGACCCCAGCCGTAAACCTCCCTAGAGCTTCCAATCAACTTGAATCTCAAGCGAATACTCTCGGCTGATTCATCTAGTTCTTCCATTGCGTCTATCCACGCTTTGTGCAGGATTCGAACCACGTCTTTACCTTGAGCGAAGGAGAGCTTTTCGTCCAATATCTCGGTGAAGGTGTGCATGCCGCCCCAGACAATTGCGCCTTTGGAGGGAAATACCCTGAACAAGTTAGACCGACTGATTTTTGCGGCCTCTGCCACTTCATCCATGGTCACGTTGTCTACTCCGCGGGTTGTGAAAAGACGAAGGGCAACCAGGTTCACCTCCGTTGGGTCTGTGGTTACCGGTCTGCCGCGCTTTCTGCGGGTTGGAGCCAAAGTCATGATGGCGAGGCTAGCAACAATCCAAGGTGCTTCGCAATAAATAATGACACTTGGTTCAAAATATGGTGAGCGGTTTTGCTAATTGCCCCGCAGGGCCTATGCCTAAAGGGATTTCCCGCACGCTGTGCCAGACTTTACCCCATGGCGAAGGACGTTAATCCACCGCGCGGAATGCGTGATTTTCTACCTCAGGAGAAGGCACTTCGCGAACATGTTTTGAACCAGATCCTGCAGACCTATAAGCGCTACGGCTTTCAATCCATTGAAACTCCAGCCCTGGAAGATTTAGAAAGATTGACCTCGGGTCAAGGTGGCGACAACGAGAAGCTTGCCTTCCGCGTTCTGAAGCGCGGTGAAGAGCTCGATAGAGTCTTGCCTTCAGCCTCAGATAATCCTGATTCACTGGCAGATCTTGGACTTAGGTATGACCTAACCGTCCCGCTCACTCGTTATTACGCAACAAACCATGCGAAACTCCCTAAAGTTTTCAAAGCTGTTCAGACAGGACCTGTTTGGCGTGCAGAGCGACCACAGAAGGGTCGCTACCGACAGTTCATACAGTGTGACATCGACATAATCGGCGATAAAAGCATCGCTGCAGAAGCGGAGCTATTAATTGCATCCCTTGCAGCCCTGGATGAGATTGGACTTTCAAAAGCCAGAATCCGAATCAATCACCGGGAGCGACTTGCGCGAAACATACTCTCACTCGGCGTAGCTGTCGCGGACTCAGCAAGTGCGATGATCACAATCGACAAGTTAGACAAGATTGCGATTGACGGTGTTGTAAAGGAGCTAGATGAAAAGTTTGGCCAAGGGGTAGCGGCAAAAGCTCAAGCTTGGCTCTCTGGTATCGATGCTTCCGAGGTTCCCGCCGAGCTCAAGGAGCTGTTTGACTTAGTGGGTGAAGCAGCACCCGGCAGATTGGTTTATGACCCGACACTGGTCCGTGGCATGGGCTACTACACCGGAAGCATTTTTGAGATTGAGCACCCTGAGTCCGGATCTTCAATAGGTGGGGGTGGTCGCTATGACGGAATGGTTGGACGTTGGTTGGGTACTGATGTCCCGGCGGTAGGCATCTCGATTGGTTTTGAGCGAGCAGTTGACCTGGTTGGAGCCTTCGGACAAAACGAGCCTGGATTGGTTTTGGTTTACGAGGCAGAAAAGCTCGCACATGCGTTGAAACTGCAGACCCTAGCGATAGCGGAGGGCTGGGTCACGCGCCTGGAGCAAAGACCCAAGAATCTCAAGCTTCTACTGGAGACCATGGCTAGTCAGGGCTTCACGCATTTCAGCCTGATTGATGGATCCAGCGGATTCCAAGACCTAGTGATCAAGGTTCTTGACTAAACTTTTAGGCGAATACAACGAAGTCTTCCAACCCCAAACCCAAAGAAATATGCGACTTGGTCGCACCTAGGAGATAACTGTGTCGATAATCACAGCCGTAGTAGCTCGCGAAATCCTCGACTCTCGAGGTAATCCAACCGTAGAGGTTGAGGTCCTATTGGATGACGACAGTTTTGGTCGTGCGGCAGTGCCATCGGGCGCTTCAACGGGAGCTTTTGAGGCTCATGAATCTCGAGACGGAGACAAGAATCGCTACCTGGGCAAGGGAGTTCAGAATGCGGTAAACGCTGTAATCGATGTGATCGATGAAAGGCTCGAAGATTTCGATGCTACCGACCAGCGACTGGTTGACTCAGCGCTGATTTCAATTGACGGTACTGACAACAAAAAGAAACTCGGTGCAAACGCAATTCTCGGTGTTTCCCTTGCGACTGCTCGCGCTGCTGCAGATTCAACTTCCCTACCGCTCTACCGCTACCTCGGAGGTTCGAACGCTTACGTGCTTCCAGTACCACTTATGAACATCATCAACGGTGGTGCACACGCTGACACCGGAGTGGACATCCAGGAATTCATGATTGTCCCTCACGGCGCGGAAAGTTTTTCTGAGGCACTTCGCTGGGGCGTTGAGGTTTACCACAACCTAAAGAAGATTCTTTCCGACAAAGGTTTGGCTACTGGACTGGGAGACGAAGGTGGTTTCGCACCGGAACTTCCAAACAATGCGGCAGCTCTAGAGATTATTGCTGAGGCCATTTCAAAAGCCGGCTACAAGCTGGGAAGCCAAATTGCTCTGGCATTGGATGTTGCATCAACCGAGTTCTACGACGAGAAGACTCACAAGTACACCTTTGAAGGCAAAGAGCGCACTAGTGATGAGATGATCGCATACTACGCCGACCTAATTTCTAGATTCCCTCTGGTTTCCATCGAAGACCCACTTGCCGAGGACGACTGGGCCGGTTGGACCAAGATCACCAGCGAGTTGGGTGAAAAAGTTCAGCTGGTTGGCGATGACCTCTATGTGACTAACCCTGCGCGCCTGCAGAAGGGTATTGACGAGAAGGCGGGTAACGCAATTCTTGTGAAGGTAAACCAAATCGGAACCTTGACCGAGACCATGGACGCGGTGTCACTGGCTCAGCGCCACGGTATGAAGGCCATCATCTCTCACCGATCCGGTGAGACCGAGGACACCTTCATCGCCGATCTGGCGGTTGCCACCAACGCGGGTCAAATCAAGACCGGTGCTCCTGCACGAAGCGAGCGCGTCGCAAAGTACAACCAGCTTCTAAGAATCGAAGAGGAACTATCTGACGCGGCCGTATATGCAGGTCGTTCGGCTTTCCCAAGATTCAGGGGATAGTTTCAAATCAACCCTCGGGCCACTCAGTAGGTCCGAGGGTTGCCATTTAAGCTGGAGATAATGGCTAGACCAAATCGCAACGAACCCAAAGTTCCTATCGCAATTAGCGAGGGAGCTGCGCAGCTGCGTTCGCTCCGCATTTCATCGCCAACGATTAGCTTCATTGTCGTAATCGTTCTCGGTGGTTTTATTGTGTCTGGCGATGTTGCGGCATATATCAATCAGCGACGAGAAATCGCCCTTGCGGAGCAGGCAATAGTTGATGCGCAGCAGCAAGTTGAGCAAATGGAAAGAGAACGCGACCGTTGGCAAGATCCGATTTATATTCGTGCTCAAGCTCGAAATCGTTTGTACTATGTGCTTCCCGGTGAAGTTAGCTACCTAGTGATGGACAACGGGACTTTGGATTTCTCTGATACTTCCGGAACAGTTGGAGAACTCCTCGCTCAAAAGCGTGCCACAGATGACATTTCCCTCGAGGTTTCGGCAGCAAGTGAAAACTGGGTCGATTCCATGATCGAGTCAGTTCTTCGATCTGCACTGGATCTTCCGACCGAACCAGCGGTCGAAGAAGAAGCGGTTGCAGAGGAGACAAAGTAATGCCCCTGTCTGAAGCAACTGAGGCTGACATCGCGGAGGTAACCAGACAGCTAGGGAGACCCGTAAGAAATGTTTTGGCAGTTGCCGCAAGGTGCGTTTGCGGTCGGCCGCTTGTGGTGCAGACCAATCCAAGACTGGAGAACGGCACGCCATTTCCGACCCTCTATTACTTGACTCAACCCGCAGCAACCGCTGCAGTTTCCACCCTAGAAGCCACCGGCCTGATGGCCCAGCTGCAAGAGCAGCTCGCACAGGATCCTGACCTTCAGGCTAGGTACCTAGCAGCGCATAAGTCCTACCTCTCGGAACGGGAGACAATCCTCGAGGTCGAAGAGGTCAAAGACTTTTCGGCTGGAGGCATGCCAGAGCGTGTGAAGTGTCTTCACGCCCTGATTGGCCACTCGCTGGCCAAGGGTCCTGGGGTGAACCCGATAGGGGATATCGCCCTAGCGCAGTGCTCCTGGAGTCCTGCAGTTTGCCAATGTCAGTAGCCGTGAATGCCAAATTTCAAGCCGGTCTGGCGCCCCTAATCCACTAACCTATAGGTGCAAAAGCTCCGCACCACTGCTCTGGTTCGCTCTCGACTCGAGACCTCGCAGTAGTACGAATTCAAAGTTGAGAAAAGGCAAACTACAACAATGACTCAAGTCACCACGTCCAAGACCCCAAAGGCCGTAGCCAGCGCAATTCTTTCTGAAAAGAAAACCCCTCGAATTCTTATCGTGGGTGGTGGCTACGCAGGTTTCTATACCGCTTGGAAGCTGGAGAAGCAGCTGCGCAAGGGTGAGGCTGAGGTAACCATGGTTGATCCACTGCCTTACATGACCTATCAGCCATTCTTGCCAGAGGTGGCTGCCGGTTCAATCGAACCGCGTCACGCTGTGGTCTCTCACCGTCGTCACCTAAGAAGCACCAATCTGATTTCTGGAAAAGTCACGAAGGTAAACCACGCGAAAAAGATTGCGACCATCGAGATTGTTGGCGGGGATGACATTCAGTTTGAGTACGACCAGATCGTGATGACCGCTGGTGCTGTCACCAGGACTTTCCCAATCGCAGGTGTGGCGGAGTACGCAATCGGAATGAAGACCATCGAAGAAGCTGTAGAAGTTCGCAACCGTTTGATTGCAAACTTCGAGCGCGCCGCATCACTGCCGGCAGGAAAGCATCGCGACAGATTGTTAACTGTTACGGTCGTGGGCGGTGGCTTTGCGGGTATTGAAACTTTTGCGGAGTTGCGCTCACTAGCGACCTATCTGCTGCGCTACTACCCAAACATCAAGTTCGAAGACATTCGCTTCCACTTGGTAGAAGCGATGGGTCGCATCATGCCCGAGGTTTCCCTAAAGACCAGCGAGTGGGTGCTTGCCAACCTGGACAAGAGAAACGCGAAAGTTCACCTGAACACTCAGCTCGAGTCCGCGAAGAAGGGTGTTATCAAACTTTCCACCGGTGAGAGTTTTGAGTCAGACCTAGTGATTTGGACAGCTGGTGTTGCAGCTCACGCCGTCGCTAAAAACACAGACTTCCCACTGGACCCTAGGTTCCGAATTACCGCTAAGGCAACCTTGCAGATCGTCGATGGCGAGAAGGTAATCGAAGGCGCCTGGACTGCTGGCGACGTATCAGCGGTTCCAGATCTTTCCGGTGGAGGAGTTGGCGGCTACTGTGTCCCAAACGCCCAGCACGCCGTGCGTCAGGGCAAGTTGCTTTCCAAGAACTTGATTGCCACCATTCGTGGTGAAGCGCCGCGCGAGTACTACCACGTAAATCTGGGTGCCGTTGCGGGCCTAGGCATTGGAGTCGGAGCATTCCAGTGGCGAAACGTTGGCATCACCGGTCTATTGGCTTGGTTCATGCACCGTGGCTATCACGGTCTTGCCATGCCTACTTGGGAGCGCAAGATTCGCGTATTCTTCGGCTGGATTTGGAACCTTGTCCTGCGCAGAGACATCGTTACCATTGAGGCCGTGAAGTCCCCTCGATTATTCTTCTCAACTTGGGCAACCAAGCCGAGTAAGTAAGACTTACCAGCAAAGGGCCCGGAAAAACCGGGCTCTTTGCATTTGCCCCGATAGCCCAATGGCAGAGGCAGACGACTTAAAATCGTCACAGTGTGGGTTCGAGTCCCACTCGGGGCACCAAATCATTCTGAGGAATTCAGCTAAGTATCAGCTAATGTCCATAATCTGGAGTTACAAAACTTAGGAGTCAAATGGATATCGCACTTTGGGTAGTGCTAGGCGCAGTTGTATTGATTGCGGCATACGTTTGGGTGACTTACAACGCCCTGGTTAGTTTGAAGGTTCGAGTCGATGAGGCTTGGAGTGACATTACTGTTCAGCTAAAGCGTCGCGCGGATCTAATTCCAAACCTGATTGAAACAGTCAGAGGTTACGCGACTCATGAAAAAGAAGTTTTCGATGCGGTAACAAAGGCTCGTGCCGCTACCGTCTCACCGAGCGCTCTTTCCCACCCGGCAGAAGCAGCTGCTGCAGAGGGCATGCTGCAGGGAGCCCTAAAGAGCTTGTTTGCTGTGTCTGAGGCCTACCCTCAGTTAGTTGCATCCAACAATTTCTTGGAGCTCCAGAGGGAGCTAACTGACACTGAGGACAAGATCATGGCTTCACGTCGTTTCTACAACGGCGGAGTATCGGAACTGAACATTAAGTTGCAGCAGTTTCCGAACAACGCTTTTGCAAAGAACCTTGGTTTCACTCAGCGCGAGTTCTATGAAGTAGAGAATCCTGCCGCTATCCAAGAGCCACCAACCGTCAAGTTCTAGGAACCAAGTTGTACTCTGCCATCGCTGCGAATAAGCGGAATACGGTAATAATCGTTGCCGGATTTGTTTTGCTACTTGGAGCTTTGGCTTTTTGGTGGGGTCAGGCGAGCGGCAATGGCTCTTCAGCTTTTTGGATTATTGCTTTTGTTTTTGGCTATGCGATATTTCAGTATTTCTTGGCGAGTTCAATTGCTATCGCGATGAGTGGCGCCTATCCAATAACTAAGCAAGAAAATCCCCGACTATGGCGGATTGTAGAAAACATTTCAATTTCGCAGGGCATGCCGATGCCCAAGGTTTACGTGATTGAAGATCCAGCACCTAATGCTTTTGCTACTGGAAGAGATCCAAAGAATGCGGTGGTAGCAGCCACCACTGGCCTAATGGCCATCATGGATGACAACGAGCTCGAGGGTGTCATGGCTCACGAGATGGGGCACGTCAAGAATTACGACATCAGAGTCTCAACCATAGTTTTCGGCCTCGTCTCCGCGGTCGGAATCTTGGCAGATCTTGCCATTCGAATGGCATGGTTTGGTGGCTCATCAAGAGACCGAGACAACGGCCAAGCCCAAGCATTTTTGATTCTGATTGGAATAGCCGGCTGGATCATCGCTGCCCTAATTGGCCCCTTGGTCTCCGCAGCGGTTTCCAGGCAGCGAGAGTACCTCGCGGACGCCACTGGCGCACAGATAACCAGGTATCCAGATGGCCTGGCCAGTGCTCTGCAGAAGCTCGGGGAATACGGCCGACCAATGCGCCGGGCTAACTCAGCCATGGCTCACATGTATATCAATGACCCAATCAAGCCCGGGCTAGTGGAGCGACTTTTCTCAACCCACCCACCTATCCCAGACCGAATCAAGCGACTTCGGGAGATTGGCACAAAGTTCTAGCTCGCTAAACTAATCGAATTATCAGTTCGAAGGTTTGCAATGCCAACTACAACCAAGATTTCCCTTGCCGAGTTTGAGAAAGCAAGCGAGAACGTATCCAGCATTGCCATCAAAACCCCGATGCTACAAAGCCACTGGCTATCCGAACTAACTGGACAGCATGTTTGGTTTAAGTGTGAGAACCTGCAGCGAACCGGTGCATACAAGTTGCGTGGCGCCTTCAATCTAATTTCTCAGCTCACCAAGGAAGAGAGAAAGCGCGGAGTTGTAGCAGCCTCTGCCGGTAATCACGCCCAGGGTGTTGCATTGGCAGCACAAAAGCTTGGGATAAAGGCAACTATTTTTATGCCGGTAGGTGCTTCACTTCCGAAGTATCAGGCAACCCTTGGTTACGGTGCTGACGTAAAACTTGTCGGTGCAATCTTTGACGAGACTCTGGTTGCCGCAAAGGAATACACTGCGAAGACCGGAGCCGTCTTTGTTCCTCCGTTTGATCACAATGACGTGGTGCTTGGTCAGGGAACAGTAGGACTGGAGATTCTTGAACAATTGCCAAATGTAGTCAACATTGTGGTTTGCCTTGGTGGCGGAGGCCTATCTGCTGGTGTCGCAACTGCCGCCAAACTAAAGGCCAAAGCCCAGGGAAAAAAAGTAAAGGTATTTGCTGTGCAGGCCGAAATGGCTGCCGCTTACCCAAGTTCACTTAAGGCCGGCAAACCCGTTGAGGTCAAGATTCACCCAACCATCGCTGATGGAATTGCGGTTGCAAAGCCAGGCAAGATTCCGTTCGACTTGATTCGCGAAAACGTCGACAAGGTTGTAACTGTTACTGAGGACGAGATTGCAATGGCGATGCTTGCAGTCATGGAGCGCTCCAAGTTGGTTGTCGAGGCTGGTGGAGTTGTCGGCGCTGCGGCCTTGATGTCTGGAAAGCTAAAGCTCAAGGGAACCACCGCGGTCATCCTGTCGGGCGGAAACATCGATCCACTGTTGCTGCAGCGAGTTATTCGCCACGGTCTAGCGGCGTCTGATCGCTACACCAATATTTCTGTGATGCTTCCGGATCGTCCCGGACAGCTGGTGCGCACCGCTCAGGCGGTAGCGGCAGCGCAAGCTAAC
>JBEEIU010000121.1:0-3916 GCA_041169705.1 Actinomycetota bacterium | reverse complement strand
GATAGCTGGACGCTGGTTGGCGTTGAAGAGGTCGGACTGCAAGAAGATCTGACCGTCGGTGATCGAAATCACGTTGGTTGGAATGTATGCAGAAACGTCGTTTGCCTTGGTTTCGATGATTGGTAGACCAGTCATGGATCCGGCGCCCATCTCGTCAGAGAGCTTGGCACAACGCTCCAGCAAGCGAGAGTGTAGGTAGAAGACGTCACCTGGGTAGGCCTCACGACCTGGTGGGCGGCGCAGTAGTAGCGATACCGCACGATATGCCTCGGCCTGCTTGGAGAGGTCATCGAAGATGATTAGAACGTGCTTGCCGCCATACATCCAGTGCTGACCAATTGCGCTACCGGTGTAAGGAGCTAGGTACTTGAAACCTGCTGGGTCAGAGGCTGGGGATGCCACGATGGTGGTGTACTCCATCGCTCCGGCTTCTTCCAGAGCACCCTTCACACCAGCGATGGTGGAACCCTTTTGTCCAATCGCAACATAGATGCAACGCACCTGCTTGTTTGGGTCACCGCTCTTCCAGTTGTCGCGCTGGTTAATGATTGTGTCTACGGCAATTGCGGTCTTACCGGTCTGACGGTCACCAATGATCAGCTGGCGCTGTCCACGACCGATTGGAATCATGGCGTCGATTGCCTTGATACCGGTCTGCATTGGCTCGTGAACCGACTTACGCTGCATAACGCCAGGAGCCTGAAGTTCTAGCGCACGACGACCCTCTGCCTTAATTTCTCCCAGACCATCGATTGGGTTACCCAGTGGGTCAACCACGCGGCCGAGGTAGTTGTCACCAACTGGAACAGAGAGAACCTCGCCGGTGCGGTGCACCTCCATGCCTTCTTCGATGCCGGTGAATTCTCCGAGGACAACCACACCAATCTCGCGCTCGTCTAGGTTCAGCGCTAGGCCCAGGGTGCCGTCTGCGAAACGCAGAAGCTCATTGGCCATCGCACTTGGCAAGCCCTCTACGTGAGCAATACCGTCGGCAGCGTCGATTACGTAACCGACCTCCTGCTTAGCGGTGCCCTTTGGCTCGTAGGACGAAACGAAGTCTTTCAGCGCATCCCGAATCTCGTTCGGGCTGATCTTGAGCTCTGACATTGGTTCCTCTGCTTCTTTTTCTTTAGTCAACTCAGGAGAGTTGCAATTTGGCCTGGGTTAGTTTGGTGAAAATTGTTGCGTCGATTACTTCGCCCTCAACTGCTACGTGAACGCCACCGATCACACTTGGGTCAATCTCGACATTGATTTGTAGGTTCTTGCCGTAAACAGCGGCTAGTGCCTTGGAGAGCTTCTCGGTTTGAGCTGCAGAAATTTCCTTTGCAACACGAACTGTTGCCACTGACTCTCCAGCAACGGACGCAATCCAGGAACCATAGGTTTCCAAGACAGCAGCGAAGCGCTTGTCGGTTCTGGACTCGGTAGCTTGCTTAGCTAGGGCAAGTGCCGCCTCGGAGACCTTCGATGCAAAGAGGTTTGCAATAAGTGCCTGCTTCACCTCTGCGGTTACTCGGGTCGCCGATAGCGCGAGTTCCAATTCAGAATCCGAGGATGCCACCTCTCCCATTTGGAAGATTTCGCTCTGCAGTTTTTCCATGGAACCGGTTGAAGTAGCAACAGCTGCCACAGCACGAACGCCAAGGCGCTCTGCGGCATCTGCCATGTCTCTGGTTGCTGACCAACGCAGTGAAGACATTTGCTTCACTAGCGTCTTGGTGGCTGGAGAGAGTTTTCCAAATACTCGATCAACAATCTGTTCCTTGCTGGCACTCTCGGCGGAAGGGTCCGAGAGTAGGCCGCGAAGCGCAGACGAGGATTGCAAAGCGTTTGCAACCGCGAATAGCTCACCGGCTAGTTCCAAGGAAGCAGAAGCACCGGCGAGCAATTGCTCGCTTGCGATTCTGGATTGACGAGTACTGGATGCCACTTGCTAAGCCTTCTTGCCTTCTAGTTCTGCGATGAAGTCATCGACAACCTTGTTTGCGACCTGGTCGTCCTGCAACTTGGCTCCGACAATTCGCGAAGCTAGCTCTAGAGCCAGTCCACCAATTTCGTTGCGCAGTGCATTTACGGCCGCGTCACGCTCTGCCTCGAGCTGGCTCTTTGCCACCTGAGATAGTCGCTCGGCTTCGGCTGCCGCTTGGGCTTTCATGTCCGAGAGGATTGCCGCACCTTCGGCGCGGGCAACTTCACGAATCTCTGAAGACTCAGCGCGAAGCTTTTCCTGCTCCGCTTCAACAGCCGCAGTTCTGGCTTCGGCTGCTTTTTGTGCAGCCTCTGCCTCTGCGAGGCGACCTTCGATGGCCTTAGCTCTCTCGTCAAGCATCTTCTTGAATCCAGGAAGAACCTTGACCCAGAAGAGCGTGAGCAGAATTACGAAGACAACCGAAGACCAGAGGATGTCGTAGTCGGCAGGCAGTAGCGGGTTAGGCGGAGTGCCACCCTCTTCTGCGGCAGCCGCAAGAATTCTGGAAATCATTTCGGTTGATCCTGACTTACTAAGCGAAGATGAATGGGGTTGCTAGACCGATAAGTGCTAGAGCCTCGGTGAACGCGATACCTAGCCACATGGTTACCTGCAGACGACCTGCAAGTTCTGGCTGGCGAGCGATTGACTCAATGGTCTTTGAAACTACTAGACCCACACCAATGCCTGGGCCTACTGCAGCGAGGCCGTAGCCAATAACTGCGATGTTGCCGGAGATCTCGGCGATGTTTACTGCGTCCACTTGTTTTCCTTCCGTGGGGTTTGAAACCGGCGGTTGCCGATTCCTAGTGTTCGTCTGCCAAGGCCAACTGAATGTAGACCGTGGTCAGAAGTGTGAATACGTATGCCTGAAGAACCGCAACCAGAATCTCAAAGAGAGTGAATGCGAATCCGAAGATAAATGTTCCAGCGCCGAAGAGCTTGAAGAAACCATCTGCCTGGAAGAAAAAGAACTGGGTAGCGGAGAAGCAGAGCACCAGCAAGAGGTGACCGGCAATCATGTTCATCAGAAGACGAAGGGCCAGAGTGACAGGTCTGAGGATAAATGTGGACAGGAACTCAATTGGAGTTACCAGCGTGTAGAAGGCCGGTGGAACACCCTGCGGGAAAAGCGAGTTCTTGAAAAACTTCATTCCGTGACGCTTTACACCCGCATAGATAAATGTCACGTATGCGGCGGCGGCCAAAACCAGCGGAATACCGATTACCGATGTACCGGAAATGTTTGCAAAAGGAATCACGCCAGTGATGTTCATTCCCAGCACCATGAAGAAGATGGTGGTTAGCAGCGGCAGGAAGCGCTCGCCGTCTTTTTCTCCGAGCTGGTCATGGGCGATTGATTTTCTAACGAAGTTCAGTGCTAGCTCACCCAGCAGCTGGAAGCGTCCTGGCACTACATTTCCGCTCTTTACGGCCTTGTTGAAGGAGCGGGTCCAAAGCAGGAAAAGTACGACCAAAACTGTCAGCACGATCAGACGAATCATCATGATTCGGTTGATTGCGAATGGGGTGCCCTCAAAGGCAACTATTTCGGGGTAAAACTCGTAAATGCTCGGGGGGTGGAAAGTGCCATCTTCGGAGGCGGCAAGCACTCTAAGCGAATTAAACAGCTTCGTCTCCTGGTTCAGGCGGCGTGAGAAACCCGCGTCGATTGTGGATTTACAACCCCAAGTGTAACAAGGGAAAACTCAACAAATTTCCCGTAATTTGAAAAAAATTGCTCTAATTTTCGACTACCGGAACCCGGGCTTTCAGGGCAACATAACTGTCTATACCCAAGCCTCCGAGAATGGCGCCGACCAGGGCAAAAAACAACACCGGGCCAGAGACGAATTCGGCCTGGCGCAATAGCCCCAGCAAAACTGCGAACAGCACCAGCTTCAAAAGCCACCCCCCTAGGACCAGCCCATAGAAGCCTCCCAG
>JBEEIU010000120.1:0-6110 GCA_041169705.1 Actinomycetota bacterium | reverse complement strand
CTCCGGGTGATCGTCTGGAAAATGAAGTGGCCATATGCGAGCGACTGGGGCTCTCCCGCCCGACAGTGAGAAAAGCCATTGAAGAACTCGTTGGCAAAGGCATGCTGGTTAGACGCCGAGGGCTTGGCACCCAGGTAGTTCATGGCCAGGTGACCCGAGGAGTTGAACTCACTTCCCTGTATGACGATTTGGTTCGCGCAGGCAAGAAACCGATTACTAAGATTTTGGAACTTTCTGTAGTTGAGGCGAATGCTCAGGTAGCACAACAACTTGGAGTCGCAATCGGAGACGATGTCTTGTTTATTCACCGTTTGCGCAGCACTGGCAAGACGCCGATGGCAGTAATGAAGAACTGGATTCACGTTGAGCATGCATCGCTGAGCAAAAAAGAGTTGGAGCAGTTTGGGCTCTACGAATGGTTCCGCGCTCGAGGAACTTCAATTCAGGTTGCCAAACAAAAAATCGGTGCTCGGAGAGCTAACTCCGAAGAGGCAACTCTTTTGGATATTGATAAAAACTCACCTGTGCTGAGTATGGATAGAACGGCGTACGACAACACGGGCAATGCGGTGGAATACGGGCACCACTGCTACCGACCAGATCTTTACTCTTTCGAGTTCACGATTGTCGAGCGATAGTCACTAGTTGAACATAAACGGAAGCCTGGGATCCTGCGGCATTGTCTTCCAAGCTTCGCGAATCCAAACGTGATCTGGATCATCAACTGCTAACCAGTCGCGGACAGGATCAGGGCCGGCCATCACATTGGTGAAATAAAGGTCTGCGTTGGGGATTGCGGCAGATGGTCCGTGATAGCCAAAAGGCACCAGAGCGACGTCTCCACTGGAAACCAAGGTGTCCACTTCATAGTTGCGCTCATCGGAAGAGTAACCGCGGAAGTATCCGTTGTGTTTTGCCGGTTGATTTGGTTCTATGCCCCCAGCAGCGCGAGTTTCGAAATAGTAGATCTCTTCGAGATTGCTTTCAACCCCAGGTCGGTATTCATCGTGTTTGTGCGGCGGAATGCCCGACCAGTTGCCACTTGGAACCAAAACTTCTACGCAAACTAGATTCGTGGCGTTCATGATTCCCGGTCCACCAAAGTCGTGAATTTCTCTGGAGGCACTTCCCGCACCACGCGTAAAACGAGGAACGTCCGCGCTGGCCACTAGCTGCACTACTGAATCACCCTTGGCCTGGGCCTCCGCAATGAACACCCGAGCATCTCCAGTAATTACGGCGCTTGTGTGGCGGGGTAAGTAAAGGTGGTCAACCATTCCGGAAAAAACCGAGGTTCTCCCCTTGAGATTGAATTCCCCAGACCCAGAAGCATTGGAATAAGCCACCGTGGCTCCCTGGCCCTCAAGAATAAAAACAACTCGCTCGAACTCATCAGATGCGAGATCCACGGAGCCCAGCTTTGCGATTCGGGCAAATGCGTGTTGCATTCCGGATACGGATTGGTCAATCACCACATCGAATTGCCCCTTGGCCAACTCGCCCTTGCGGTATACCCACTTTGTCATTTCGCCTCAATTTCTGGGGACTGCTAGACCGGAATGCTAACAGTCCAGGCTGCGCAGATGATGGGAGGAATTTCATCTTTTCCTATATGTAAGAGGTTACTCAGGAAACTGAAAATCTGAAGAACTTTGTTATGACAAATTGTCGTGTTTGGCATCAAAGACCTGTTCGTGGTGACAAGGCAAACAGTTTGTCATATGCCCTACAGGCCAGTAATTTCAAGGGTTTTTGGTCTAGAAGAAATTTGTGTAACAGAAAGGTATCGCTTTGGTAACTAAATGGAGGTTTTGGCATTATTTGTTATGACAAACCGCCATAATGGTCGTTGTCGGGGTGCTTTCCGACACCACGTAACTCAAAGATGAGAGGTTAATCTCTATGGATATCAAGAAGCTGGGAGTAATCGCAGCCATTTCCGTGCTCGCACTGACTGGTTGTGCAACTACTGCTACTGAAGAACCTGCTGCTGAAGAAACCACAGCAACAGAAGAAGCAACTAGCGACATCAAGATCTGTGTTTACACCCACGGTGACGGCGGTACCTTCTGGTCCGTTGCACAAAAGGGTGCAGAGCAGGCTGGTGCTGACCTAGGTGTCACTGTTGACTACCAGGGTTCAATCAACGACTCTGCAAAGCAGGCAGCAACAATCGACGCTGGTGTTGCAGCTGGCTGTAACGCAATTGCAGCATCTGCACCAGACCCAGGTGCAATTAAGGACGCCATGCTAGCTGCTGCAGCTGCAGGCCTACCTCTAGTAACCCTGAACTCTGGTTCAGCTGTATTCAAGGAGCTAGGTGCGTTCACCCACGTTGGTCAGGACGAAATCGTTGCTGGTCGCGAAGCTGGTCTGAAGTTCAAGGAGCTTGGTGCAACCAAGGTTCTTTGCCCAATTCAGGAAGCTGCAAACATTGGTCTACAGGAGCGCTGCGATGGTGCACGTGAGACCTTCGGAAACGTAGTTGACTTCAACCTAGATGGTGGACTACAGGACCTAACCGCTGCTACCGCAAAGATCAAGGCTGCTCTAGAAGCTGACCCAACCATCGATGCTGTATTCGCTCTAAACGCTGACATTGCTGCTAAGGCAGCTCTTCCAGCTGCACAGGAGCTTGGCAAGGAGATGCTAATCGGAACTGTTGACATGTCCGCAGATGCACTAGCTGCAATCAAGGACGGCTCAATGGCATTCGCTATTGACCAGCAGCAGTACGCTCAGGGCTACCTAGCAGTTGCATTGCTATACCTAAACCTAACCAACGGACACGTCCTAGGTGGAGGTCTGCCAATGTACACCGGTCCTGGATTCGTCGACGCATCAAACGTTGACCAGGTCATGGCTCTAGTTGAGGCTGGTTCTCGCTAGTTCCAAAAATAGTTACACAACTAGGTGGGCTAGGTTTTCCTAGCCCACCTAGTCACTAAGAAAGAAAAGGATTTCAATGGCGCAATCTGTCAAAGACGAGCGAGTGAAGCAAACCACTGCTCTCACGAAAATACTCCGCCGTCCTGAATTTGGGGCCCTGCTAGGTGCTCTCGCAATTTTTGCTCTCTTCACATCAGTCGACACCACAGGAAACTTCGCCCAACCGGGTGGAGCAGCTGGTTGGACTGATATCGCTGCCCCGATTGGAATCATCGCGGTATTCGTAGCGCTACTGATGATTGGCGGCGAATTCGACCTCTCCACCGGAGTAATGGTTGGCTCTGCCGGTCTCTTGACCGGTGTTCTGGTTACCAATGTCGGCTTAGACATTTGGACCAGCATCGTTATTGTTTTGATTTTTGGAGCCCTTGTTGGGTTGATAAATGGAATCCTGGTTGTGAAGACCGGGTTGCCATCATTTATCGTCACACTGGCTACCTTCTTTATTTTGCGAGGCGCAAACCTCGCAGCTACTAAGCAGATCACCGGAACCGTTCGTGTTTCGGGAACTGAAAAAGCAGAGAACTTCGATCAGGCAGCTGCAATCTTCGCGACCAAGATTGAACTGTTCGGAGCCAACTTCCAGATCACTGTTTTCTGGTGGATCGGCTTTACGATTCTTGCCACCTGGATTCTCTCCAGAACCAAGTTTGGTAACTGGATCTTCGCATCTGGTGGCGACGCGAATGCGGCCCGTAACGCTGGTGTGCCAGTAGCTCGAACCAAGATTCTGCTATTTGTGATGACCGCAGTTGCTGCTGCACTTGTTGGCGTGATGCTAGTTCTTCGCCTAAAGGGTATGCAGGCTGGACAGGGTGTTGGTATGGAGTTCTTCTACATCATCGCCGCTGCGGTTGGTGGAACCTTGCTAACCGGTGGAAAGGGATCCGCGATTGGAGCCTCCATTGGTGCGGCGGTTATGGGAATGGCGTACATCGGTATTCCATTCGCGCTGTGGGATTCAGACTGGACCTTCACATTCCTAGGTGCCATCTTGTTCACCGCGGTAATGATCAACAGCTATGTAGGACAGCGTTCAATGAAGGGCGGCAAGCGATGACTCCGGCACTTGAACTAAAGAATGTTGGTAAGCAATTCGGAAGCGTTATTGCGCTAACGGATGTTTCGCTTGAAGTACAGCCGGGCAGTGTCACTTGTGTATTGGGTGACAATGGTGCAGGAAAATCAACCCTGATTAAGACCCTCTCCGGTGTGCACAAGCCAACGACTGGCTCTTTCCTGATGGAAGGGTCTGAGGTTAACTTCAGCTCCCCTCGTGACGCGATGGCAAATGGAATTGCAACGGTTTATCAAGACCTAGCGACAATTCCTTTGATGTCGGTCTGGAGAAACTTCTTCCTGGGAAATGAAATCACAGTCGGCTGGGGACCTTTCAGCATGCTAAACGTGAAGAAGATGAAGGAAATTACCAAGGAGCAATTGCTTCAAATGGGAATTGATCTTCGTGACACTGACCAGCCAATTGGAACTCTTTCTGGTGGAGAGCGCCAGGCTGTGGCCATTGCCCGTGCGGTGTACTTCGGAGCAAAGGTTCTGATTTTGGACGAACCAACCTCAGCGCTTGGTGTTCGCCAGTCCGGAATCGTGCTTAAGTATGTCCTCTCAGCCAAGGAGCGCGGTGTGGCAGTGGTATTCATTACCCACAACCCTCACCACGCCTATCTAGTTGGAGACCGCTTCTACCTACTCAACCGAGGCAAGATGATCAATGACTTCCAGCGCTCAAACGTGAAGCTGGATGAATTGACCATGGCAATGGCCGGTGGCGCCGAGCTAGAAGCCCTGACTCACGAGATACAGCAGGTAAGAGTCACCGAATAGGTTTCGTTATCGCTTGAATCCGACCAGTCTCGAGTTCTGCTTTTAGACACAGCAGCAAGTCTCGAAGACTGGTCGGATTTAGCTTAAGCGCACGCTTAGTCTCCAAATTCGACAGTGAAGTGTCGACCGGAACCGCTGCAGCGAATAGTTCGCTCTCTGGTGGCAGACCCTCGCCGAGCAGATTCTTATCCAATTCAAATACATCGCAGACCAACTGGGCCAGTTCAAGTCTGGACACAGCGTCATCACCTACCAGGTGAAATGTTCCCGATGCGTCAAGGGCTATAACTCGCTCAATCTGAGCTCCAATTTCTGCCGCGAGGGAAGGCGTTGCAATTTTGTTTACGCGATCTCCGACCCAGACAGTGAATTCTTTTCCGGCTTTCAAATCCGCAACCAGCGACGTAACGAAATATCCAAAGCCAACGTCTTGGGACCGAGGTCCCTCCGACTTAGTTTGATGGAAACCCATCACACCCCCAATGCGACAGATGGCTCCAGTTTCGGGCGCGAGGTCGCGCATTACCTGTTCACCCATTGCCTTTAGAAAGCCATAGATATTTAGTGGATTTCCTGGGTCAGACTCTTTGGTCAGGTGTGATTCACCATCCAGAACCCAGTCGGTAGAAATATAGATGGGCTTTACGCCATGCTGATTTGCGGCATGAACCACTCTCGAAGTCATGCCCACAAACGAGTCATACGCGTAAGGGCGATCTTCCACTAATCGGTTGAAATCATTAGCAATTGCACAGTGAACCACTGCGTTGCAATCGGACATGGCGTTTGCCAGTGAGTCAATTGAACTGAAATCCACTTCCCTGATTTCCCAAGGGAGTTGTTCAGTCTTCCGCACGAGCCCCACGACTTCGTGGCCATAGTCAATGAGTATCTTCGCTACATTGCCGCCAACAAACCCGGTTGAACCGGTGATTGCTATCTTCATTAGTTCTGTGGGAAACCTAGGTTCAGACCGCCGTGGCTTGGGTCTAGCCAGCGCGAGGTAATCACCTTAGTTTTGGTAAAGAATCTGAAGCCTTCTTCACCGTGTGCTCGGCTGTCACCAAACAGGGAGTGCTTCCAACCTCCGAAGCTGAAATAAGCAACAGGAACTGGGATTGGAACGTTGATTCCAACCATTCCAACTTCCACCTCGTGCTGAAAACGTCTTGCCGCGCCACCGTCATTTGTGAAGATTGCAGTTCCGTTTCCAAAGGCACCAGAGTTGATTAGGTTCAGTCCCTCTTCGTAAGACTTGACGCGAACAACTGAAAGTACAGGTCCAAAGATTTCCTCGGTGTATACCTTGGAAGAAACTG
>JBEEIU010000119.1:0-2644 GCA_041169705.1 Actinomycetota bacterium | reverse complement strand
GGCTCCCAACAATAAAGTCTGTGGAGCCGCCAAATCCCGAATAAATCTGACCCTTTACGTGTGAGGCATTTGCCTGGTCATAGAGATCAATCTGGAGCGCGGAATTAATCGAAGTCATCTGGGCTTGTTTAGCTATTTGACCAGGATCGTTGGTCTGTTCGGTTCGAAGCATCCTCACTTGTCGGTTGAGATGTAGCCATTGATATAGCTCTTTAGAGCCAAAGACAAAAGACGCAGTAATCGGAATATCCGGGTCAAGATTTCCTTGGCGCTGCAAATTCAGAACTCCGTCGGAAAACATTTCTGTCCAGATTCTTAAGCCCTTTTTGTTTGCCAGGGAATTTAGAACCGCGTCCGGAATTGCACCAATTCCAAGCTGCAAGGTAGAGCCATCTTTTATCTGGGCAGAGATTCGAAGTCCTATTTCTGAAGTGGCGTCGGTGGGAGGCACGTCAGGCTTCTGGGCCAAGGGTTCATCTACCTCAATTAGGTAGTCAATCTCTCGCTCGTACACTTGGGCATCTCCGTAGGTGTAGGGCATGTTGGGGTTTGCCTGAGCAATTACTAGCCCCCCGCGTGCTTTCACCGCTTCAATTGCGGCGGGTAAAACATTCACTTCGGTTCCAAGCGAAACGGTGTCGTGCCGCCTGGCCGAGGTGTGCAAAAGCACAACATCTGGAATG
Organism: Actinomycetota bacterium; assembly: GCA_041169705.1. Classification (GTDB taxonomy): domain Bacteria; phylum Actinomycetota; class Actinomycetes; order Actinomycetales; family Microbacteriaceae; genus Aquiluna. The sequence goes on along the minus strand of JBEEIU010000119.1, from coordinate 1,961 downwards.
TAGTGATCTCTGAACAAGATCGGCACCAAGCTCAATCTGGACGGAATGTACTGCAGCCTTGGATGCCTGCGCATTCCGGGCCCAACAAAAGATGATTCGTAGCTCACGCCCTCGCGGTCTGGAATTCCTGGATGCGCATTAAGCATGTTAAGCCGAAACTCTGGAACGGCTTTATCGAGTACTCGAAGGAGAGTATTGGGCGCTGCAAAATTACCTGAGGCAACAACCCTGGGGTTGAATGGGAGCCCCTCGAGTATTTTCTCAAGCTGCGATTCATTGATTATGCGCACTAGCCACCCCTGTTATTTCTTAGCCTAGACCTCCAGAACGGCAAATTCTGAATGAGAGAATTGAGCTAATGAAATCTCTTTCAAAACTTGTGTTCTTTTTGGTCCCAATCTCGCTGTTGGCCCTCATTAGCTTTTACTACCACCCGTCTCTTGAGTTGACGGTAGTCGGGGCATTACTGAGCACTCTTTTGGTTGCTTTAGTTAGCTGGAGTGCCACCCGATTTGGTAAGGGGCCTTCGGCAATTTTGAAGTTGGCGGTGATTTCGTTGGTCTCGAGCTTTATGTTGATTCAGGCTTTCGACATCGCCTACATCTTCTTAGCCGCACCCATGGGTGGTCGCTTCGCCTTTTTGCCAGAGTTGCTGGCTTTTGCATTAATCGTTGGCGTTTGTGCTTTCTTACTTGCCCGAGCGTTTTCTCGGCCAAAGAAATAGCAGTAAACCAATTCCAATTAGTGGAAGTGAAATCCACAACAACAAGTAGTTAATCGAGTCCTGATTTTGTTCCGCCAAGTTTTCGCTGGTAATTGGACTTGCACAAGGAACCTCTGCTATACCCACTGCCTGATAACCAGTGTTGTTTTCAACTTCGAATTCGTAACTTCCAGAAATCGGGTGGCCATCGCCAGAAACTACTCTCCAGGCGACCTGATAGGTTCCCGGATCAACCAATTCGACTTTTGTGCTTGCAATGTTGCCCTCGGCAACGGCGCAACCGTTATTGACCATTTCACCGCCTGGGAGCGGCCCAGAAATCACAATCTCAGCCGGGTTGGAGCCCTCAATGATCATCAGCTCCGAGCTAAAGTCCAGCTTTAGCTCCACTACTCCGGCTTCGACAACCTGTCCCTCAGCTGGGAATTGTCCGACAAGCGAGTCGTGAGCTTGGGCACCAGGGCCAAGAACAAGAGAGAATATAAGTACTGGTAAGAGGCTGCGTTTCACGCCAAAAGCCTAATCAACGAAGTGCAATCAGGAGATACATGAAGAAGACCGCAGTTTTTGGTTTGGCGGTTTCGCTCACCCTCTCCGTTGGACTTCTGGGCCCCGTGGCCGCAAATGCCACAACGAGCTCTCCAACTGTTGGACCATGCACTGTTAGCAATGTTCTGAAAAGTCAGCACATCAAGACTCTGCACGCAGAGGTCGCACGCGCCGACACTGGTCAAGTGCTCTTCACTCGAGCCGCAGAGACTCCCGCTCGAACAGCTTCCGTACTAAAACTTTTGACCGCTGCAGTTGCCCTAGATGTTCTAGGTCCGGATTACAAAGTGACCACCAAGGTGGTCCAGGATCCATTGAACCCAGGGAAGATTTACCTCGTGGGTGCTGGAGATGTGACCCTGTCTCGCATGCCGGGAAACATCACCTCTTACTACGCCAAAGGCCCAAAGCTAGACACTCTTACCAAGGCAGTCTCGAACTGGGCTAAGACCAATGGCATCACAATCTCCGAGGTGGTTGCCGACTCTAGCCTTTATGGAGAAAAGGGTGACTGGCACTCCACCTGGGACAAGCGCGGACTAAGCGAGGGTTACCAGGCTCCAGTTTCTGCTCTGCAAATTGACGCTGGTCGCCTGACCAGCACGCGAAATCCAAATGTTTGGCTCGCCAAGCGAACCGATAAGCCAGTCGAGCAAGCAGGAGCTTTATTCAAAGCTTCCTTGAATAA
>JBEEIU010000118.1:0-5898 GCA_041169705.1 Actinomycetota bacterium | reverse complement strand
CATTTGCTTTCGCTGGGGTAGAACCGGACATCATGGGAACCGGCCCAATACCTGCAACCGAAAAAGCACTGAAGAAAGCCGGTTTATCTATTTCAGATATCGGTGCATTTGAAATAAACGAAGCATTCGCTATTCAAGTGTTGAGCTTTTTGGATCACTTCGGTCTTGAAGATGATGATTCACGAGTGAATCCGTGGGGCGGAGCGATTGCCCTTGGCCACCCATTGGCAGCAAGCGGAGTAAGGCTGATGAATCAACTATCAAGGCAGTTCGAACAAAACCCGAGTGTTCGTTATGGCATTACAACTATGTGTATTGGCCTAGGCATGGGTGGAACGATGATCTGGGAAAACACGGGAGCTCTGGCCAACTAACGTGATTGCATTAATACCGGGATTCTTCACCGGGCTTTCATTGATTGTCGCAATCGGTGCCCAAAACGCATTTGTGATTCGTCAAGGACTTGCCAAGAGCTACGTATTCCTTGTAGTTGCAATTTGTGCGGTAATCGACGCTTTACTTATTGCCTTGGGCATTGCCGGCCTCGGAGCTCTAATCACCGCAACCCCATGGTTGCTTGAATTTATTCGCTGGTTTGGCGTTGCCTACCTAACATGGTTTGGATTGAAATCATTCAGGAGAGCCTTCTCCAAACAGCAGATGGATCTATCTGGTTCAACTTCTGATACTGCAAAAAAAGTTGCAGCCTCGGTGCTTGGATTTACGCTCTTAAATCCACACGTCTATCTCGATACCGTGATTCTGGTTGGCAGCATTGGTAATCAATTCGGAGATCAGCGCTGGTGGTTTGGTGCAGGTGCCATGGCTGCAAGTTTCCTTTGGTTCTTTGGGCTTGGGTATGGCGCAAAAGCCGCATCTAGGTTCATGACCAAGCCGGTGTTCTGGAGAGTTCTGGACACCGCGATTGGTGTAGTTATGTTTTCAATCGCGATACTGCTGGCAGTGTTTGATTTCGCCGCTTAGAAAAAAGTACTCAACTAACCATTTGATCAATGGTCTCTGCGCTGAGAACATAATCAATCGCCATTACGCTTGCACCAATAATTCCGGCAAAGGAACGCTCTCGGCATCGAGGGCGTCTTAGCAAACTACGTTTCGATCGGACTGTGGATAATTCCAGTCTCTGAAATTCGAAATCGAGTTAGCATCTTGCCAATCAGGGCGCTGTGTTCTACATTGTAGAACATGACAGACAAGCAAGTTGGAATCAGAGCCCTGAAACAAAATGCTTCGGAGGTTCTAGAGATGGTCAAGCAAGGAAATCGGGTAATCGTCACAGATCGCGGCAATCCCATTGCGCAAATTACTCCGTATAAAAAGTCAAAATTCGATGAGATGGTCGAAGGCGGTCTAATAATTCCTGCAGCGGGCCCGCTATTTGTTCCAGAAATACCTCAATACGTGCCGGGCGTACCCACGATTCAGGAAATGCTCGATGAGCAAAGGGCAGAGCGACACTTTTGAAAATTCATTACCTAGATTCTTCAGCCTTTCTAAAAATGTTTTTGCCCGAACCAGAGACAGAGTCCTTCGTCAGTTGGATCCGAGAAATAGCCACCAGAACGACACTTGTGTCATCTGAAATCCTGAGGGTGGAAACGCTGCGCGCACTCGCACTAAATCATCCGGAGCGAGTGAGTGATGCAGAGAAAGTGCTAAAGACTTTGAATGTAGTGAGAGTTTCCAGGGCGAACCTGCAGCTGGCCGCCAGACTTAAACCGACAAAACTACGAACCTTAGATGCAATCCATCTCAGTACCGCTTTGGACTTAGCCGAAGAGGATCTGTACTTTGTGAGCTACGACAAGCTACTTTTGGAAGCCGCAAAAATAAATGGACTGCAAACACTGACTCCAAGTTAGTGAAACCCTAAGCTGCAGAAGTTGAAGATGGTTCTGCCGAAGCAAGTCGGAAGCCAACGCTTCTGACAACAGCAATAACCTCCGGACCACCATTGTCTCTAATCTTTTTGCGAAGCCTAGAAGCGTGAGAGTCAACCAGGTGATCAGACTTTTCTCCTCTGAATGCACCAATAGCTTGGAGAACTTGTTCCCTACTAAAGATTCTTTGCGGGTTTGCCATTAGTAGTTGCAAGAACTGATACTCGGTGTTGGTGAGCATTACTTCTTTACCCGAGATAGTAAAGCTGTGTTGACTCAGGTCCATTTCAAGAGGTCCCCACGTAAGAATGTTTGCTCGTGGTGCTCTTTGACTCTGCCCGCGCTTAATCTGCTGAGTAACGCGAGAAGTCAGAATCCGATTCATGATGGGCTTTGTAACGTAGTCATCTGCGCCAGCAGAGAGCACCATTTCCTCATCTACAACTTCCTCGCGCTGAGTAAGCATGATTATTGGAACGGTCGACTCTGCGCGAATTGTTCTGCACAGCTGCATGCTCTCCAGTTGCGCGTGTCCTAAGTGAATTAGAACAATGCTGTAGTCGCGCTGTTCAAAAAGCTCAAGAGCCTCTTGGTGTGAAGGGGTGTCATAAACAACAAACCCCATTAGCTCCAACTGCAATCTAATTTGCAGGCGGTCCTCCGCATCATCCTCAACAAGGAGAGCGTTAGGCACATCTTCAAAAGTCATTTGGTTGCCCTTGAGAAACTTTTGAGAATTCTGCGAGAAATTTGCAAATCAATCGCGAGGGAGAGTTCGTAGTCTCTAGACATGGCTCCTCTTAGCAATCGATTGTGAGTTGCAAGTAAGGACCTAGGTAACCGGAGCGTTCCCGCATGCACTAACCCTAGTGCTCAAATGCGAGAACAACTCCATGAATTACAGGGGGGAACTCAATGACGCAGCAAGAGGCAACAAATGGAAAGGCAAACTCCTGGCGCAATATGCTCGCTACGATCCTCGCGGTAATCGCGATCATCATTGCGCTATGGAGTTTGACTACCGTCCTCTCTAACACGGATGCCGGGGCGGAGCCCCAGAGCGTAACCATCGCAGGTACTCAAGGCGAAACCGGTGCGACCGGCGCCACGGGCTCCCCCGGGCTTTGCGGCCCAACCGGATCTCCGGGTGTCACAGGCTCAGCCGGAATCCAGGGACTACCAGGCGCTACCGGAGCCACAGGCATTCAAGGTCCGGCCGGAGCAACAGGAGCCGCGGGTGCCAAGGGTGAAATAGGTGCTACCGGAGCCCAAGGTGCACAGGGTGCAACGGGTGCGACAGGAGCCACGGGTGCTCAGGGAGCAACTGGCCTAACGGGTGCTTGTGACGGTCTCATTGGACCTAGTGGTGCAGACGGAGCTATTGGTCTGACTGGGGCAACTGGACCACAAGGGCCTGCAGGCCCGATTGGCGCCACCGGAGCTACCGGAGCTATAGGGCTCACAGGCCCGCAGGGCCCTGCGGGGGCGAGTGCTTCCGGAATTGTTATCGGAGCTCCATGTAGCTATTTGGACCAACACGCAACGACTATCAGCGGACAGGTTTCGTGGCAAATTAATGGTGCCAACGTTCAGCTGCAATGTGTACCTACTCCTTGAGCAGGAGACAAATATAGGTTGCAGAAATGCTGGAAGTTCGGGTTACTTTTTCTTCTTAGAAATCTTAACTTTGATTGTTTTCTTGCTGAATGTAAATCCGTAGGCGGCCATCTTTAACCATCCGTTTTTCTCCGAGACGATTGTCGTTGCAACGTTCTTTTCTGCGCCGCCAGTAACAGAGACGGTTGCGCTGAGCGGTGCCTTGCTGAACTTATATAGACAACGAGCAGTTTCGCTTCGCATAACTAGATCGTAAGTACCAATTACCAAGTCTGTGCCGTTCGGCATATAGTGAAGGCCAGCGACTTTGTACTCCAGGAATCCATTCTTAAACGCAGGGGATGAACCGTCATAACCAAGTGCATTGGTCGTCACGATTCCTAGCACCTTTGATTTGTCTGCAAGACAACCGGAGCCTGAACCAGAACTGATTGTTCGCATCTTCCAAACAAGGTTTGTTCCAATTGAAGTGTCCTTGGCCTGGCTCCGATAGTTTTCGATAAACGGAAAAATGTTGGGTTGCCAGCCATTTGCTCCGGTTGCGATTCCACCGTTTGTTTGCCATTTGCCGTTGTTTTCCACCCACATATTTTCTGGGCCAGTGAAGTCGGCTTTCTTCTTTACTAACCCGAGCGCAGCCACCTCTACTGGCTCAGAAGCAATGGTGATTAGGTTTACATCAGAATTTATTGCCCTAACTGAGATGGTCGGGTCTTTCATGCGTCCCGAGAACCATCCGCCAACCGAGTTGGGAACTCGGAACGCTATTTCAAGCCTGGTGCCCGGAAGAAAATCGGCAGGCTTTGCGCAACTTTGCTCAATTTGAAATAGACACGCACCCGCCCCTTCGCCCTTGGGTCCTATGAAATAGGGGAGCACCTCGGCCTCGACGCTAAATGGTTCAAATTTTTTTGACTTAGTGCTCCAAAATTGCGTAGCTCTGACCATCACTGCAAACTGCCTGTTTCCTGCTTCATTGGAAACAGAGGCCGACTCGAAGACTGGAACTCCGCGCCCATCAAGGAGGTTTTTCTTTTCTGAGCCTGGAAAGTCTTGCCTACCTGCGTACTCGGCCATATAGGTCGCCGACGGTAGATCTTCACCAACTCGGCCGATTTTTAGTGACTCTACGCAAACTTCGCTCTCTGTCGCCTCACAATATGGGAGCACAGAAGATCCGATTATTGTTTTTAGCGCAACGGCTGAGGAGCAAGTCGGGTCCTCAGCACTGGCGCACTGCATCCACTGACCACGTTTCTCTCCAACCCCCACAGATCCAGGCTGGAGTGACAGTTGTGAATGAACGCCATCTCTAGACTGCTCAGCAGCCAAAACAAGCCACGTGTCTTTGTCGAGAGTGATGTTCGCGAGATAGTCATCAACCTCTGCATAAGCCGGAGTGGAAGTTGCGCAAAGAGCCAAAGTTATGGCAATCGCAAGTGACCGAAAATGACGTCGCATTTCTCTCCCTCACTGGGTAGTTTTCTCAAGAATAAAGCTATCTGGTCGAGTAATCCAGGGGGCCAACCAAGGTATCTAAAGCGCTTTACAAATATGTAGGAATTTCCAGAGCTATCCGAGATGACAATTCTTTATTGTCAGATTCGGCTCAAAACTTGCTAATCCCAGAAGACCAACTAGCAAGAAGTTCAATAAGCGACAGGCTAAAGAAACTCGAGACATCGAGTAATTTCGAATCAGCGTCAGTCACACCAATTCGCTTTACAGCAACACCCCTCGCCTCACACAGCGCCTGGAACTTCACATCGTCTTCCCTGCCGACGGTGACAATCACACGAGCTTGGGATTCTGAGAAAAGCGCTGACGTTTCATCAACACCCTCTTCCAGAATCTCGTCGATGTGGACTCTTGCTCCAACCCCGAAGCGCAGACAGCTTTCAATCAGCGCTACCGCAAGCCCACCATCCGACAAGTCATGTGCAGAGGCGATTAGCCCCTGAAGACTTGCTCCATGCAGAAGGGAAGCTAATTTCTTCTCTTCTTCAAGTTTCACCTGAGGTGGCTTGCCGCCCAGGTGTGAGTGGATGGCTTCGGCCCAAGCTGAGCCATCAAGTTCATCCTGGGTGGTGCCGAGCAGATAGATGTTGTGGCCATCGTCTTGCCATCCAGAAGGGATCCTTCTGGCGACATTGTCGATGACACCCATTACCCCAACCACGGGGGTTGGGTAGATGGCAACGTCTCCGGTTTGGTTATAGAAACTTACGTTTCCACCAGTAACCGGGATTCCTAGTTCTTTGCAGGCATCCGCAAGGCCAGCGGTGGCCTGCTTGAACTGCCACATGACCTCTGGGTTCTCTGGGGATCCGAAGTTCAAGCAGTTCGTTACTGCTTTTGGAACTGCGCCTGAGACGGCAAC
>JBEEIU010000117.1:0-3085 GCA_041169705.1 Actinomycetota bacterium | reverse complement strand
ACCGTCGATGGGTTAACGCCAGCCAGCTTGGCGATGTCGTAAATGGTCGCGGAGGAGTTTTCGCGCTTGCGCTTTGACTCGTTCTGCACTTGTTCCCCTTACGAAACTTGTTGCCAGTTCTGGCAACTTGTTGCCAAGCTTAGCTGGCTAATTTACCTGCTGCGGCCTGCTCTGCCAGAAGGGCCTTTCGCTCTTCACGACGCTTGGCCTGACGATCTGGATCTGGAACCGGCGACGCCATGAGCAAACGCTGGGTGTATGGGTGGTCCGGAGTCTTTGAAACCTTTAGCGCTGGACCCTGCTCCACAATCTCACCCTTATACATCACTGCAATTCGGTGTGAGATGTGACGCACAACATCTAGATCGTGAGAGACAAAGAGGTAGCTCACTCCGGTGTCTTTTTGAATCTGCAAAAACAGGTCAAGGATTCTTGCCTGAGTGGTTAGGTCAAGAGCTGAAACTGGCTCATCACAAACAATTAGCTTTGGTGAAAGTGCAAGTGCTCTCGCAATTGCAACGCGCTGACGCTGACCTCCGGAGAATTCTCTTGGCAATCTGTGCAGCGCATCTTTTGGAAGATTTACCTGGTCAAGTAGTTCTTTGATACGGCGCTTTGCATCTTCACCCTTCATTCCCTGAATCTCAAGTGGCTCGGCAAGAATCTGGCCGATTTCCATTGAAGGATTCAGTGAGGTGTATGGGTCTTGAAAGACAACCTGAAGATCGCGACTGAGTCTTTGACGATCAGATCTCTTGGCATGCGAAATGTCTTCGCCCTGAAAAGTAATCTTTCCTTCGGTCACCGGAGCGAGGCCGAGAATTGCACGACCAAGAGTTGTCTTTCCTGAGCCTGACTCACCTACGAGTCCCAAGGTCTCGCCTTGCCCGAGTTCTATCGAAACATTGTGGAGTGCACGGAAAGGTTTTCCAAAGAACCCCTTACCTGGATACTCAACAACCAAATTCTCTACTTGAAGAAAATTAGCCATTATGCACGCTCCTTGTTTTCTGAAGTTAGAAATGTCATTGGAGTCTTGTCTTCGAGCATCGAGCTAAGCAGAACTTGAGTGTATGGATGCTGGGGTGAACGCAAGATAGTTCTAACGTCTCCGGTCTCGACAATCTTTCCGTACTGCATAACAACAATTCGATCCGCGAGGTCTGCAACAACACCGAAGTTGTGGGTTACTAGCACCATTCCCATTCCAAGGCGCTTCTGTAGATCGCGCAACAGGTCTAGAACTTCAGCCTGCACAGTCACGTCTAGAGCGGTGGTTGGCTCGTCAGCAATCAATAGATCTGGTTCACAACTAATAGCACCGGCAATCAAAATGCGCTGCGCCATACCCCCGGAAACTTCGTGAGGATAAGCCTTGAACACACGCTCTGGGTTATTGATGCCTACCAAATCAAATAGCTCAAGCACGCGCTTCTTGGCGGCCGCCTTTGAGATTCCAAGAATCTTCACCATTGGTCTGACCAGCTGGTAGCCAACGCGGAAAGAGGGGTCAAGGTTGCTCATTGGCTCTTGCGGAATGTACGCGATGCGCTTTCCGCGCAACGCTGTCATTCGCTTCTGACTGATCTTTCCACCGGTTGCGGAAACTAGCTCGGTTCCATCGAACACAATGTGTCCGTTTGGAATTTGAGCATTCTCAGGAAGCAGCCCAAGAATTGAGAATGCTGTCTGAGTTTTTCCAGATCCTGACTCTCCAACAATTCCAAGAACTTCGCCCTTGTCGACAAATAGCGAAACGCCTTCGACAACTCGGTTGAGTGTTCCATCTGCCTGAGGGTAGCCAACAGAGAGGTCGCTGACGGAGAGCAAGTGGTTACCACCGTGAATTGCGTCAATCTTTGGATTAACAACGGTCTTGGCATCTTTACTTACGGGCTTGAACTTACGCTTCTTCGCAGCAACTTTTTGCGTGTCTTCAAGCGCATCACGAAGTGCATTTCCGAACAGAGCGAATGAGCCAATGGTCAAAGAAATAACAAGTGCTGGCCACTGCACGAGGTTTCCACTAATCCAAATGTTTAGGAAGCCCTCGTTCAGCATTGAACCCCAGCTGATCAGGTTTACGTCTCCCAGGCCTAGGAATTCCAAACCGGACTGAATCGAGATTGCAATACCGGAGATGATTGCCGACTGAATAATGATTGGTGCGCGAACGACTTTCAGAATGTGCTTCGACATGATTCGCAAGTCGCTAAGACCAGAGACGCGCGCAGCATCTACATAAAGCTCATTTCTTACGCCCATGACGGCAGTTCTGGTAAGTCTGAAGAATCCAGGAGCAATCAAGATTCCGAAGACAAACATTGCAATGAGTAGCGAGCTTCCAAAAACAGCGGCCACTGCCAAAAGCACGATGATTCCAGGTAGTGACTGAAGCATGTTGGATACCCAGCTAGCTACCGCGTCAAACTTGCCGCCGTAATAGCCGGCGAATAATCCGGAAGGTACTCCGACCAGAATCGAGGTAATAACCACGATGGTCGCCGCGAGCAGGGTGCTCTGGGTACCGAAAACAATCCTGGAGAAGATGTCTCGGCCGGCGGAGTCGGTACCAAGCAGGTAACCCTCGCTAGGAGGCAGGAAGGTTACGTTCAGGTCTACATAGGTAGGGTCTAGCGGAGCAATTACCGGTGCCAGAAAGGCAACCACGACCAGCATGGCGATGTAGATTCCAGAAACCACTGCTAGGGGGTTTCTTACCAGGCGCCCAAATAGGCTCCTTCTAACAATCGGCCTCGAGTGGCCGGATGCAATTGGTTGTGAAGTACTCAATTGACACGCACCTTAGGGTTTAGCCATCCGTTGGCTAGATCTACAAATAGATTGACAAGAATCACGACGACTACGGTTACCACTACGACTCCCATTACCACCGGGGTGTCTCCCACTGTTGTGCTTGCGAGTGCTAGTGCTCCCATGCCTGGAAGAGCAAAGATTTGCTCAATGATTACGGCTCCGCCGAGCATGCCAACAAACTGAAGACTCAGAATTGTCAAACCGGCTGGAGCAGCAGCACGCAAAACGTGCTTGAGAAGAATTTCACGTTCACTGAGTCCTCGAGAGC
>JBEEIU010000116.1:0-4625 GCA_041169705.1 Actinomycetota bacterium | reverse complement strand
TCCCTGATATCCCAAAGACTTAGCCGTGGAGTAGCTAAGAGAATCGCTAAAACAGGAATCAGTTCCAACACGCAGGCAATTTAGCCCAGGGTTGAGATTTGAACTTTAGGTTTTCCCCAGTTCTAGTAGTCGAGCAGGTCGGTGACTAAGGCAGCAATGTCACTTCGCTCAGACCTAGTTAGGGTCACGTGTCCAAATAGGTGCTGACCTTTCAAGGTCTCCACCACAGATGCGATTCCATCGTGGCGACCGACCCTGAGGTTATCCCGCTGGGCAACATCGTGGGTAAGCACAACCCGAGACTTCTGGCCGATTCGAGAAAGCATGGTTAGCAATACGTTGCGCTCCAGCGACTGAGCCTCGTCAACAATCACAAAGGTGTCGTGCAGGGATCTCCCGCGAATATGGGTAAGAGGAAGAACTTCCAGAATGCCGCGATTCATGACCTCCTCGATAACCTCCTTGGAGACCAATGCGCCAAGTGTGTCAAAGACTGCTTGGGCCCAAGGATTCATCTTTTCGGCTTCAGTGCCTGGCAGATAACCAAGCTCTTGGCCGCCAACCGCATAAAGCGGACGGAAGACCATGATCTTCTTGTGCTGTCTGCGCTCAAGAACTGCTTCTAGACCAGCGCAGAGAGCAAGTGCGGATTTTCCAGTTCCGGCCCTTCCGCCCAGAGACACGATTCCTACGTCTGAGTCCAAGAGCAAATCAATTGCCAATCTCTGCTCTGCAGATCGGCCGTGCACTCCAAAAACTTCTCGGTCTCCGCGTACCAGTTTCACCTGCTTGTCGGCAGTGATTCTCCCTAGCGCACTTCCTCTTTCGGAACTAATAATGAGTCCGGTATTTATTGGCAGTTGCTTGGCTTCCTTGTGTTCCAGAATCTCCTGGTCATACAGATCGGCCATTTCATCACCGGAGAGCGCGAGTTCTGATATTCCGTTCCACTCATCAGTAGCAAGTTCGTGAAGATACTCTTCAGCTTTCAAACCTATTGACGCTGCTTTGACGCGCATCGGGAGATCTTTCGAAACCACCGTTACGTCAAATCCCTCGTTCTTAAGATTCGCTGCAACAGCAAGAATTCTGCTGTCATTGTCGCCCAGCTGGAACCCAGTAGGCAGAATGCTCTGATCGATGTGGTTTAGTTCAACGCGAAGTGTTCCACCCTGGCCAACTTCAACCGGGAAGTCCAAGCGTTCGTGACGCATGCGAAGTTCATCAAGAAATCTCAGGGCCTTGCGCGCAAAATACCCAATCTCTAGGTCGTTGCGCTTTTTTTCCAATTCGTTAATAACGACAATCGGAAGCACAACTTCGTGCTCCGCAAAACGAAACATAGCTCTCGGGTCTGAAAGTAGAACGGATGTGTCAACCACAAAGGTGCGCACCGCAGTCTCTTGTGGTTTTGATTTGGTTTGCCTATCAGAGGTCACCACCTTCGAACTTGCCGACTTCGCTGTCTTGGTTCTAGGGCTGGAGGTGGATGACACTAAAGCTCCTCTGGAGTTGTTCTAACAGTGAAGATACGCCTGAGGGTTAACTTTTATCCCACGTGACACGCCCAAAAAATGGGTGTTTGCCAACCTGTTACCTAGGCCCCAAAACGGCGGTGGCGGCGAGTGAAATTTCGGATGGCTCGGAGGAAATCTACCCTGCGGTAGTCGGGCCAAAGCGCCTCAGAAAAGTAGAACTCGCTGTTGGCGCTTTGCCAGAGCAAGAACCCCGAGAGCCGCTGTTCGCCCGAGGTCCTGATCAAGAGATCCGGATCCGGTTGTCCTCCGGTGTAGAGGTTCTCGGCGATTAGCTCGGGGGTGAGAATCTCGGCCAAGTCCTCTAGGGATTTACCCTGTAGCGCATGGTTTTTCACAATAGATCGCATCGCGTCTGCGATTTCGTTTCTACCCCCATAGGCGACCGCCAGGTTGACATGGGTGCCTGGATTGGCGGAGGTCATCTGCTCAATCTGAGCAAGCTGTTGAGCTGCCCAGTCCGGTAGCAGCGTCCGGTCTCCTACAACCTGAAGTTTCCAGCGTCCAAGGTCTCGCAATTGAGTGGCAAGGTCAACAATGATCTGAATCAAATCCCGAAGCTCTGAGTCGGAACGGCCCTTGAGATTGTCTGTCGAAAGTAGATAAAGAGTGACGTGTTTTATGCCCAGGTCAGAGCACCAACCAAGGAAATCAACAATCTTCTTTGCTCCGGCTTGGTGCCCATGGCCGGCTCGATCCAAACCTTGCTCTTTGGCCCAGCGGCGATTGCCGTCAACCATTACCCCTATGTGCTTGGGCAGGTCTGGAGTGCTGAGACTTCTCTCGAGCCTGCGCTCATAGAAACGGTAAAGCGGGTTTTTCACCCCCCAAGGTTAGCCCAGTAAATTGCCAGCGGTGCGGGCTAGGGTAGGGCTTATGAAACAGGAGACTCCGGACCCCCTCCACATACCACTTGGTGAACTAAAGGGTTCGGTCCACCAGGATGACTTCAGGCCCTCATGGCGTGGCTGGATTCACACAGGGGTACTCCCCTTTGTGATTGCTGCCGGGGTGGTGCTTGTGGTTTTGGCTGAGGGCTGGATCGCGAAAACTGCTAGCGCGATCTTTTTTGGAAGTTCAGTTCTACTCTTTGGAAATTCGGCTCTGTATCACCGCTTTCGCTGGAAGCCTTTTGCCAAGAAGTTACTGAAGCGAATTGACCACGCAAACATCTTCTTGCTAATCGCCGGTTCCTACACACCAATATGTTTCTCCGCCATGCAGTCTGATGCTGGTCTGGTGCTACTTATTGTGATTTGGACAATTGCAATACTCGGAATTAGTTTTCGAATTTTTTGGATCTCAGCGCCTAGATGGCTCTATGTCCCGATTTATCTCGCCATGGGTTGGGCGGCAGTCTTCTATCTCCCAGACTTATTCGCAGTCAGTTTTGAAGCCATGGCGCTGATTGTTATCGGTGGGCTCTTCTACTCAGTGGGAGCGGTGATTTATGGCTTGAAAAAGCCCAATCCAATTCCAAAACATTTTGGATTTCATGAAATATTCCATGCTCTGACGGTCGTGGCATTTATCTGCCACTGGTCCGCAGCTCTAATTATTGGTCTTGACCCGATTCCTGGTTCGCTGAGCGATTTGGCTTAGCTGGCGGAGCAGGTCGCTCCGGCTTTCCAATTTCTTTGCTTAGTTCTTCGTTAGCAAGGCGCTCGCGGATTTCGGTGCGGTAACGGTTTCTTCTAATTCTGCGATTCATGTCAAATATCAATGCCACTGCCGAAGCGGCAACAGTAAAGGTCACTAAAAAGCCAACGGTTCCGGGACTGAAGTATGTGTCGGACGTTGTTGGCATTGGTGTTGGGGTCGCCTGCAGGAGATTGAAAAGAAAATGCATGCATCTAGTATCACGCACCAATTAGCCTTATAGGGTGAGTGAACCCCAGGACTTGATGGCTCAGCGCTACGGCATTCGGAAGCCAAGCGCGGCCAAACAAAGAAAATTGCGATTGTTCGCAATCTTGGGCATTGCCTTTTTTACAACCCTGGTCGGGGTATTTTCGCTTGTTACCTATAGCCCACTCAGCTACAAAGACGTGGGTTACCGCGTTGAATCCGATCAGAGCATCTGGGTTGATTTTGAAGTCACTGCGCCGAAGGGTTCGGCGGTTCTATGCGACGTGCAAGCGTTGAATAACCAATTCGCAGTGGTTGGGTTCAAAAGCGTCCAACTGGCTCCGACGGAGCAGGATGTCTCAAAATACTCAATTCGATTGAACACCACTGAGCTTGCTGTAACAGGCTTGGTGGACAGCTGTGTGCTGGATTAGAATCGTGTAATCGCCCGGCTAGGGCCCAAGAATCACGGAGTAAATCTATGTCTGACTCGCTATTGCTTACCCAGGCTGCATATGACCGCCTAAGGGATGAATTAGAGCGTTTGCTGACCGTTGACAGGGCTGAGATTGCCAAACGCATTCAGGAAGCACGCGAAGAGGGCGACCTGAAAGAGAACGGTGGTTATCACGCTGCCAAGGAAGAGCAGGGCAAAATCGAGGCAAGAATCAACCGTCTCGAAGAAATGCTTGCAAACGCAGAAATTGGTGAGGCAGATGCTTCAGATGGAATCGTCAAGCAAGGCTTGATGATCAACTGCAAACTAAACGGCAGAGACACGGAATTTTTCCTGGGTTCGCACGAAATTTTTGAAGGTACCGAACATGAACAAAGAATCGATGACGGGGACCTTGACGTCTATAGCCCAGACAGTCCAATCGGAAAAGAAATCATGGGCAAAAAGGTCGGAGACAAGGTGAGTTACTTTGCACCCAACGGCAAGGAGATCACCGTTGAAGTCTTGGGTCTCTCTAACTTTAGTTTTTAGTCTTCGTGCAACTTCGGACGCAAACCAGCGTCTTTCAGACTCCTCATAAGGGCATCTCTGTGGTCCTTGCCACGGGTTTCCACGCTGAGATTTAGTTCCACTTCAGAGATTTGCAATCCATTGCCGTGGCGGGTGTGCAGAACCTCGACGACGTTCGCGTTTTGCCCCGCGACAATTTCCGCGATGCGCGCTAGTTGTCCCGGACGGTCGGGAAGCGGAATTCGCATGCTCATGTAACGACCGGTCGCGACGAG
>JBEEIU010000115.1:0-3160 GCA_041169705.1 Actinomycetota bacterium | reverse complement strand
GGTCCAGGAACGAAATTGGTCTTATTTCCAAAGTTGCGGCACCGGTGTCCACCCATGAACGCATCTGAGCTGAGTTAGGAACATCAAAGGCTTGGCACACTGGGCACTGGTAGTCCACATACATGATTATTTCCGGAACACTTCCAGCCGCGTCTGCAGTTGGGGTCTTGTCCGCCGTGAATGCTTGAAGACCAACACCGATTTTTAGACCACCCTCTTTGGACAAATTGGCAGGGGCATCCTCGACCACCGGCGCGGCCACTCGATTGGCACTTTCGTACCAAATAGCTCCAGCGACACCACCGATGATGGCTAGCGCTGCGGCTGCGACGCCCAACTGAAGGGCCAGCTTGGAGCGCTTTTCCTTCTTCTGGTTCTGCTCCCTGAGCATCTTGGCCTTTTCCCTAGCGGCTTCGCGCTGCTGATCACGGGTCGGGCGTGGGTTCGAAGAGCTCATCGGGATCCTTTGTTTGGTCTCGGAATTATTACCGGGGGTCTAATTCTAAAACCAAGTGGCATACTGTTCTAATCCGCAAGGACGCGGATACCTCTCACTACGGATCGTCCGGCACGTACCTGCCGGTGAAGGAGCAATCATGGCATCAGTGTCATTTAAGGCGGCTACCCGCTTTTACCCAGGCGGAACCAAGCCTGCGGTAGACCAGCTAACCCTGGATATCAAAGACGGCGAGTTCCTAGTTCTCGTCGGCCCATCAGGTTGTGGAAAATCCACTTCATTGCGCATGCTCGCAGGCCTGGAAGAAGTAAATGAAGGAAAGATCTTTATCGGAGACCGCGACGTCACCGATGAGGCTCCAAAGGACCGCGATATCGCAATGGTCTTCCAGAACTACGCCCTCTACCCACACATGACCGTTGCCGAGAACATGGGCTTCGCTCTAAAGATTGCGGGAGTCTCCAAAGAGGAGCGCGCTGAGCGCGTTTTGGAAGCAGCAAAGCTTTTGGACCTCGAGCCGTACCTAAACCGCAAGCCAAAGGCGCTTTCGGGTGGACAGCGTCAGCGTGTTGCAATGGGTCGCGCCATTGTTCGTAAGCCTCAGGTCTTCCTTATGGACGAACCGCTATCCAACTTGGACGCCAAGCTTCGTGTGCAGACCAGAACTCAGATTGCTTCGCTACAGCGAAGACTCGGTGTTACAACCGTCTACGTAACCCACGACCAGGTCGAGGCCATGACCATGGGTGACCGCGTTGCTGTTTTGAAGGATGGACTTCTCCAGCAGGTTGACACTCCAAGAAATCTTTACGAGCGCCCAGCCAACGTATTCGTAGCGGGCTTCATTGGCTCACCTGCAATGAACTTGCTGCAGCTTCCAATCGTTGATGGCGGAGTGCAGTTCGGTGACGAAGTTCTAAAGATAAGCAACGACATTCTTTCCAAGACCAAGGCTAAGAAGCTGACCGTTGGTATTCGCCCAGAGAAGCTAACCCCAGCCAAGCACGGTCTAGTGGTTGACGTTGATGTAGTGGAAGAGCTCGGCTCCGACGGATACCTCTACGGAACCGCTCACCTCGATGGTTACGACCAGAACATTGTGGTTCGCATTGATCCAAACAACCACCCAAATGCTGGCGAGCACATTCACCTCAAGGCAGACCACGAAGCCGTTCACGTCTTCGACGTAGACAGTGGCCTTCGCCTGAACTAGTGACTCAAGAACTAGACATAACAGCTGCCACGGCGGAACCAGCACTGCTGGATCTGCCGTGGCAGTTGCCTTTGGAAAATTGGCCGAACGAAAACATCGCTGCACTTCCTAAGGGTCTGTCTCGTCACACAGTTCGCTTTGCCCACTTAGGCGAACACGTAATCGCTATCAAAGAAACACTGATTGAACTTGCCAAGCGCGAATACGAGATGCTGCGCAAGTTAGAAAAACTGGATGTGCCCTGCGTCGAACCATTCGCGATTATCAATAACAGAACAGACTCTGAAGGGAATCCGCTCCCCGCTGTTCTGATTACTAGGCACCTAAAGTTTTCACTTCCCTATCGGGCGATGTGGTCTCAGGGACTGAGGCAACAAACCGCAGCCCGTTTGGTGGATGCGCTTGCTCTTCTGCTCGTGAGACTCCACTTGGCAGGATTTTTCTGGGGAGACGTATCGCTTTCGAATACCCTGTTTCGCCGCGATGCCGGTAAATTCGCCGCCTACCTAGTCGATGCCGAGACCGGACAGCTCTACGACGGGCGGCTTTCCAATGGCCAGCGGGAAAACGATTTAGAGATTGCCAGGGTCAACATCACTGGCGAACTGATGGACCTTATCGCCTCCGGTAAGGCAGCTTCCGATGTGGACCCCCAACTGGTCTCTCAGCGCATTGTCGACAAATATCGAGAGCTGTGGAAGGAACTGACCGCAGTTGAGGTGTTCTCTAGCGACGAGAGATGGCGCATCTCCAGAAGAGTAGAGCGCCTGAATGAACTTGGCTTTGATATCGAAGAGATGTCAATGAAGCAGGATGCCAGTGGTGAAACCGTAAAGATTCAGCCAAAGGTAGTAGACGCTGGGCACCATGCCAGAAGACTTCTGTTACTAACCGGCTTGGACGTCGAAGAGAACCAGGCTCGAAGACTACTGAATGACATTGATCAATTCCGCTTCAACCACGGTGGTGCAAATCCCGACGAAGAAGTGATTGCTCATCAGTGGTTGAGCGAAGTCTATGAACCAGTAATTGGAGCTATTCCCAAGGAGCTTCTTGGAAAGATGGAAAGCGCAGAGATTTTCCACGAAGTCCTTGAGCACCGCTGGTTTATGTCAGAGAAGCAAAAACAAGATGTCTCCCTAGAGGAGGCGGTGCGCTCCTATGTGAAAGACATCCTCGCGACAAAGCGCGATGAGTCTGCGCTAATTAGCTCAACCACAGAAAACATAACCCTCGCAGAACCAGTTCCCTCGGGCTTTATTCAGGTTATCGATGACGAAGAGGGCGACTGGCGCGACAAGGTTTAGGAGTTGCGCAAACTAGCAATTTGATAGAGCGCAACCGAAGCTGCAATTCCTGCATTCAGTGATTCGGTTGCCTTACTGATTGGAATCGAAACCACCTGATCGCAGTTTTCTTGAACCAATCGCGAGAGCCCCTTACCTTCAGAGCCAACAACAACCAGGAGTGGTCTGTCGGCAAGCTTTAGA
>JBEEIU010000114.1:0-3385 GCA_041169705.1 Actinomycetota bacterium | reverse complement strand
GCAAATGGGGCAAAGAGTGCCATTCAACTTGCTCATGCAGGAAGAAAAGGAAGCACGTATCGCGCATGGTCTGGTTCGGGTACGGTGCCAATTTCACAAGGTGGTTGGCAGACCGTCTCGTCTACCAGCGAAAACTTTGAGGGTTACGATGCTCCACGCGAATTAGGCGAATCGGAACTAGTGGCCATGGTGCAAAAGTTTGTCTCCGCCGCAAGGCGAAGCGTTGAGGCAGGTTTTGATGCAATCGAAATACACGCAGCGCATGGTTATCTCATCCACCAGTTCCTCAGTCCAATCACAAACAAAAGAACTGACAAATACGGCGGAAGCCTTGAAAACCGAGCTCGCTTGCTACTTGAGATAGTCGAATCCGTTAGAAAGGCAATCGGCCCAGAGATGCCTCTTTTCGTGAGATTCTCGGCAACCGACTACACCCTTGGAGGTTGGGACCCCGAGCAGACCGCTCAAGTTGCACAGTGGGCATCTGAAAAGGGCGCGGATCTCTTTGACATCTCCTCCGGAGGGCTTATCACCGGGGTGAAAATACCCTCAGGTCCTGGATATCAAGTCCCACTAGCCCAAGAGGTTGAAAGTAACCACCCGGGCGGTACTTATGCATCGGTAGGGCAGATCACCGACCCTCACCAAGCAGAGGCGATTCTTCAGGAGGGGAAGGTCGATGTTGTCTTGATCGGAAGAGCTTCTCTGCGCGATCCCTATTGGCCGCTCAGGGCAGCTCACGAGCTTGGAGATGAGGTCACCTGGCCGAACCAGTACCTCAGGGGAATGTGGCCAAACCCTTGATTTTGACTCCCAAAACTAAGCTATTTGGGTCAGGGGTCAAATGAAGCTGAATTTCTTCACCATCAAGAACGCAATTGCGGTTGAGCACCGTCGCGCACTTGTTTGGCTCTCATTTTTCAGAATTCTCACAAACCTCTTGGATGTTGTTGGTCTTGCAGGAATAGCGCTGCTCGCAAATGTTTTCTCTGGTTTCACCGGGGGATCTTCTGGAAGCCAAGTAACTTTGCCCCTCTTTGGAACAATCCAGATAAGCGCTCGGGAAGCAGTGATTATTGCTTCGGGTGTGGCAATGCTGTTCCTGGTCAAATCAGGATTTGCCATTTGGCTCAACTTGCAAACGGCATTGCGACTTGCGCGAGTTGAGTCGGAAGCTGCAGATTTGCTCGCAGTCAGTTATTTCCAACACGAGGCCGCTAATGACAAGGACTCTTTGTCAAAGTTTCAAAATCAGGTCATTCAATCAAGTGCTGCAATTGGTTCATTTCTAAATGCAAGGTATCTTTTCTTAGCTGAGATTTCACTATTGATTGCAATTGTCAGCGTCTTTGTTCTAGTAAATCCAATCGCATCGGTTTCGCTGTTTTTGTTTTTGGGGGCGGTGCTTTTTACCTTGAACCGCATTACAAGTATCAAGGTTCAAAGGAACGCGAAGCGACAGCAGGTTGGATATGAAACAACCCTTCAAACCACTAAAGACCTATTTGGAATCAAACGAGAAGCTCAGCTAGCTGGGGTCTCATCTCAATGGTTGGGAACCTTTTCTAAAGCGCGCTCGGAAGCAGCGTTTGGATCAGGTGTTCTGTATGTGCTTGCTGGGCTACCAAGGTACGTAGTAGAAACCTCCTTGATTCTGGGAATTTTTGCTTTTCTTGGTGGCGTAGTAGTTTTTAGCGACATTCCATCCCAAGCAGTTACTATCGGTATTTTTATGGCCGGTGGCCTGCGTTTGATTGCATCGTTATTGCCAATTCAATCTGCCTGGAACCAAATGCTTGATCAAGGAACCAAAGCTCAAAATGCTTTTGAGGTAATTAGATCCGTGAGATCCCAAGGCTTTACACATAATGCAAATGGCAAGTCAAGACGCGGTCCCATAACTCTGGAGATGAAGAATGTGGCATTTTCTTATTCGGAGGACGCCGAGATTATTCGCTCGGTGACTTTCAAGGCGGAAGCTGGAAAGAAAACTGCGCTGGTTGGGCCATCGGGTGCGGGCAAGACAACCCTTTTTGATTTAGCACTTGGGTTCCGCGAGCCATCAAGCGGAAAAGTTTTGCTTGGAGGCCAAAAACCAATTGACCTTATCTCTGCCGCTCCAGGCTCTATTGCACTTGTTCCGCAGCGCCCCCAGCTAGTTATGGGCACGCTGGCCGAAAATGTTTCTCTAGTGAGAGGCTCTAAGACAGATCCAAAGCTGGCTGCGGAGTGTCTAACTCGTGCGGGGCTTGGTCATTTCTTAGGAACCAATAATTCTGGGCTTGATATGGAAATCAAGCCCGATTCCGGGCAGCTATCAGGTGGCGAAATACAGAGACTGGGGCTAGCTAGGGCCCTGTATCGCAAACCGAGAATTCTCTTCTTGGACGAAGCAACCAGTGCGCTAGATGCATCAACCGAATCCCAGATCGCGAAGATGCTGGATAGTCTTCGAGGCGAAATGACAATCGTCCTGATTGCCCACAGACTCTCAACTGTTCAAAATGCAGACAAAATCATCTATCTCAAAGATGGAGTCGTGGAGGCAGAAGGAACCTTCAAGGAACTGAAGAAGAAAGTGCCAGACTTCAACAAAGCTATAAAGCTTATGGAGCTCAGGGACTAGCTCAGGAGTTTCTCCTTGTGGCGTCTTCGATTTCGCCAACCAGTTCCTCAATAATGTCTTCCAAGAAAAGCGCACCCCGAATGGTTCCATCCGCGGAGAAACTTCTCGCTATGTGAGCACCGGCCTTACGCATTTTTGCCAGAGCATCTTCGAGCTCTGTGGTGTCGGGAATTGAAATCATGTTTCGCAAGCGTTTGGTTGGTAGCGGTGCCGAAGAGTCATCCTCATCAAGTGCATCCTTTATGTGCCAATAGCCAACCATTTCGCCGTTTTCGCTCAACACCGGATAGCGACTAAAGCCGTGTTCAGTAACCGCTTCTTGCAGATCATCCGCAGTGGACGTTAGCTTCATTGAAATTAATTTTTCAACCGAAACCGCTACGTCACTAACTTTTTTCTCGGTGAATTCAAACGCCTTGACTATCGCACCGGACTCATCGTCAAGTGAGCCCTCTAGCTTTGAAGCTTCAACAATGTCTTCTACTTCTTCAAGGGTGTAGGCATTGTCAGCTTCGTCTCTGGGGGTAAACCCAAAAATACGGAGTATGCCGTTGGACACTTTGTTGAGCACAAAGACAACTGGTTTTACAACCTGGGATACTGCGAAAAGCATTGGAGCGAGTATCAAAGCCGCTCGATCCGGAATAGCAATCGCAATGTTTTTTGGAAGCATCTCACCGAGCACGACGTGCAGGTAAGTAACGAGCAGAAGTGCAATGACGAATGCGGTTACTGAGCTAGTTGCATAGTCCAGCCCTA
>JBEEIU010000113.1:0-8582 GCA_041169705.1 Actinomycetota bacterium | reverse complement strand
ACCTCTGCGATTTGGTGATGCTTTGACTTAATTTCATTCAACTTTTGCTTAATAACAACTTCGATTTGGTTAGCGAGAGAATTAGCGTCGTTGGATTTCATCCATTCAATGGCAGCAATGGCCGCGGCGCAGGCCACCGGATTGCCGGTATAAGTTCCTCCAAGTCCTCCGGGATGGATGGCATTCATAATCTCGGCTCGACCCGTGACTGCAGATAAGGGCATTCCGCCGGCAATTCCCTTTGCTGTGGTGATCAGGTCTGGTTCGATTCCGTGATGTTCGGAAGCGAACCACTTTCCTGTTCTGCAAAAACCGGATTGAATTTCATCCGCAATCAACAGGGCTCCCGCCCCCTTGGCATATTCCTCCAGGGCCTTAAGGAATCCAGGCGCAGGAACAAGAAAACCGCCCTCGCCCTGAACTGGTTCTATGACGATTGCCGCGACTTGAGCCCCACCAATTTCCTTTTCGATTCGGGTAATGGTGCGCTTGGCTGCCTCTGCACCAGAAAGTCCGTCCAGCAACGGATTCGAGGTCGGCATTCGATAAACCTCGGGAGCAAATGGACCAAAGCCCAGCTTGAAAGGCATTGTTTTTGCCGTCATTGCCATAGTCAAATTAGTTCGACCGTGGTAGCCATTTTCTAAAACAACTATTGCCTGACGCTTTGTGAAATAACGCGCGATTTTTACAGCGTTCTCTACCGCTTCTGCTCCTGAATTGAAAAGCGCCGATCGCTTTTCATAGTTACCTGGAGTCAATTGGTTTAGCAGCTCACATACCTCTAGGTACTGCTCATAGGGAGTAACGGCGAAAGCGGTGTGAGTGAAACGCGCCGCTTGTTCTGCAACAGCCGAGGAGACACTCGAGTTTGCGTTGCCAACACCAGTTACTCCGATTCCAGATCCGAGATCAATCAGATGATTGCCGTCTACGTCCTCAAGCACCCCGTCCCACGCTTTGGAGATATAAGCGGGCAGAGTTGTTCCTACACCAGCCGAGACGCTGCTCAGTTTTTTCTTGTGTAGTTCCTCTGATTTTGGGCCAGGGATTACCGTCTTTAACAATGGAATATTTAAAACGTCACTCATGGTTTGGCTTCTTGTTTTCTCGAATCACAGGGCGTTCACCGTTGAAGGTGATTGGCAGGCCGGGGAAAAGCAGTGTTCCAAAATCTTCAACTTCCTGTTGCAGCATCACCTTGTTGGCCAGTGCTTGTT
This sequence comes from Actinomycetota bacterium, assembly GCA_041169705.1. Classification (GTDB taxonomy): domain Bacteria; phylum Actinomycetota; class Actinomycetes; order Actinomycetales; family Microbacteriaceae; genus Aquiluna. The sequence goes on along the minus strand of JBEEIU010000113.1, from coordinate 7,362 downwards.
TGTCACTTAGAAGATCCTCGGGTCTTTGAACAATGTCGCACGCGATTCCCGCTGCATCTAGAGTCCTAACCAATGCCTCTGCGGAAATGTTTGCGAGTTTTTTCTCAATGATGCTTCGAAGCTCTTTGTCGTTTGCCACTCGTGAGGGATTAGTTGCGAATTTCTCGTCTTCAATCAAATGCTCCAGATCAATTGCTTTGCAAAAGTTCTGGAATATCGAATCTCCACCAATGCCGATGCAAATCTGAGAGGTCTTGGTTGGGAAAATTCCATATGGAGAAAATGCCGGGTGACCGCTGCCAAAGCGACCAGATGGTTGTGATGTGACTTGGTTTGCAGCTACGTGATAAGCAACCCAATTGGCACCCGTTTCGAAAAGTGATGTAGCTACCGACTCTCCCACCCCGGTGGTCTGCCGCTGATATAGGGCAGTTATGACAGCGAGTGCTAACCAGGTGCCAGCGCCAACATCCAAAACCGATACACCGGTGCGAACCGGTGGACCATCGGCGGTACCTGTTATTTCGGCAATGCCTGTGCGGGACTGTAGAACCGCATCGTAGCCGGCGCGATTGCTTTCCTCGCCTTCCGCTCCGTATGCAGAGAGCGCAGCGTGGACTAGTCGCGGAAATTTTTGCTTCAGCGATTGGTAATCCAACCCATTCTTTTTCAATTTGTCTGGCCTGAGATTGGTAAGAAAAACATCCGCGCTTGAAAGTAAATCTTCCAGTTGTGCGCGATCCTCCATTTCCCGAATATCGAGTCGGAGCACCGACTTGTTTCTATTTACCACTTGCCAATACGCGGAGATCTCCCCGATGCGGGGTGCCATTCGACGGCTGTCGTCTCCCGTTCGACTCTCGACATGGACTACATCGGCACCGAGGTCCGCCAAAATTGCGCCGGCAAATGGAGCGGCGATATTCGAGGTTAGGTCCACCACTCGAATGCCTTGGAGCGGAAGATAATTCAAGTTGCTCTCCCGGAAAAATGAAATTAAGTTGCGTTTACTTTACATTTTTTATCACGCAAAGTGGAGTTTGAGCGGATATTTATTCCCTACCAGGCAAACTGCCCTGATTTGACCGAAATTACTTGGCTCGTCTCCCCGCAAAGTCGCGTGCTTACATCCGGTGGGTTATACAGTAAAGATGTGAGTGACCTCGGCGAAACAGTTGGCGGTAAAAACTACGTCATTGACGAACTGGACCGGCAACTCATTGACCAACTTCGTCTTGACGGCAGACAAAGCCTGACCAGCCTGGGGGATTCGGTTGGGCTTTCGGGAGACTCAGTGCGCGATCGTTTGGATCGCATGTCTGCCGCTGGAATCGTAAAAGTCACCTGCACCGTCGACCCAACCTTGCTTGGCTACAAGTCCATAACCCTGATTGGAGTGAAGGTCACGGCCCCAGCTGAGCCAATCGCTGAGGCCCTGGCGGAAATTCAAGAATTTGACTTCGTTGCCTGCACGGCGGGGGAGTTCGACATCATCGTGGAGGCGGTCTGTAAGGACGAGCTTCATCTACTTCAGGTCATCGACAGGCACCTCCGCTCCCGAGGCGACGTATCCGCGGTGACAGCTTTCAATTACCTAGAGGTGCTGAAGTTCGTTCCGGGTGGAGCCCTCACTGTGCGCCCTGGCTTTGGCAGCCAGGAAGTGTCACTGGACGAAACGGACTTTAGGATCATCGCGGCACTTCAAAAGGATGGCCGGTTGAGTTTCCAAGAGCTCGCCGAGCGAGTGGGAGTGCCCTACCAAACAACGCGTCGCCGGGCCCGAATCCTGTTGGAAAACGAGATTGTGCGTCCCGAAGTGTTGACTAACCGCTTGGTGGAGGGGACCGCAGTGATAGCCGGGGTAAACCTTCGCACCACGGGCCCGATCCCGCCGATTGCCCAGCAACTGGGAAATCTTGAGGAGGTCGAGATCGCAGTCCACACCACCGGGTCGTTTGACCTGATGCTGGAGGTTGCCTGCCGCGACCGGGAACACCTGGCCGAACTGGTCGGAAAGACACTGCCTGGAATACCGGGAGTAGTTTCCACCGAGACCAACATCTACCTTCGTGTAGTCAAGTTGCCACAATCCTGGTCTGGCCTAGTTCGCCAGCTCTAGAGCCACTAACCCATGTAATCAACCCCGAATTCGGGGATGTATGACATTTATATGACCTAGAACAAGGTAATTAAACAAATTTTTTAAAATCGGGAGTTTTTTTATCTAAATTTTGTTATCAAACTTATTTTTTTGACATAATGACCAATGGCACACAAGGTGCTGTCAATTTGAAGTGACAAAGGAGTCTTTGAATGTCTGAATACGCATCCTCGGGTGTTGGTCAGGCAGAGGCCGGATCGGCCTCCGTCGCCCCTCGAGTTTTTGATTGGAAGAGCGCGTTCAGCGTCGCCTTCGCATTCATCTCGCCGATTGTGGCACTTTACGGAATTTTCTTCCTGGTGTTCTTGGCCGCTGGTCCAGCTTCTTGGTGGGCTTTTGCAATCGTTTTGGTTGCCCAGGTCCTAGTTGCAATGGTCTTTGGTCAGCTTGCTTCCAAGTGGCCAATCTCCGGTGGTGTCTACGCCTGGACCAAGCGTCTGCTCGGACCCACAGCCGGTTGGTTCTCGGGTTGGGCATATATCTGGACCCAGATGATTGCTATCGGATCCGCTGCTTACATCGCCATGCTCTTCGTGCCGGTGGTGTTGGGAATCGAACCGTTCGACCCAGTGTCTCAAGTAATTTGGGCATCGGTCTTCGTCGGAGTCGGAACCCTGCTTAACCTCCTAGGCACCAAGGTGCTTAAGGCGGTGGCGATTGTCGCAGTGATCATTGAGGCAATCGGTAGCGTGGGACTCGGAGCCTACCTGTTGTTCTTCAAGCAAACCCAGCCGATCTCTGTGATCTTCGAAACCTACGGTTCCGGATACGGCGAGGGTCCATGGATCTGGAGTGGTCTTCTGGCCGCTGTCGCATTCGTCGGTTGGGCATTCGTTGGATTCGAATCAGCCGGTGACATCGCCGAGGAAGTCAAGGATCCATCCAGAGCTGTTCCAAAGGCGATGATTTTCTCGATCCTTATCGTTGGTCTAGTAGTGCTCTTCTCGGCGCTCGCAGTAATTCTTTCGATGCCAAGCATTGAGGCTGCGGTCACTGGTGAGTCACTAGATCCTGTTGCAGACACAATCATCTATCACCTGGGTGCCGAGGTGGTTGCTCCACTCTTTGGAATGTTTGTGATCGCATTTATGGCGACCTTCGTCACCGCTCAGGCAGCTGCTTCTCGAGTGATCTGGAGCTACGCGCGTGACAACATGCTTCCTGCCAGCAAGGCTCTAAGCAAGTTGACTTCTGGAACCAAGATTCCCGCTAACGCAATTTTGGTAACAGCAATCGTTCCGATTTTGGTTGTCCTAACTTCCTTGCTAGGAGCCGGATATTCGGTTTTGGTTCTATTTGCAATCGCAGGTTTCTACATTTCGTTTGCATTCCCAGTGTTGGGACTTGCAAAGCGTCAGCTGGACGGAACCTGGGAGCCAAGCATTTTCAACCTAGGAAAGTGGAGCAAGCCAGTGACCTTCATCGCTTCGGTGTGGGTCCTCTTTGAGTTGGTCAACATCGCTTGGCCAAGAGACAATGCATCACCCTGGTACATCCAGTACGGTGTGGTTATCATCGTCTCAATCGTCTCCTTGGTCGGAGTGCTTTTCTACTCCGCGCGAAGGAAGCAAATAGTCGCGAACAACTCCTAATGTTCGCCTGAGGTCAGGGATGGAATCTATGTCAAATCTCGAGAATGGATTTTCGGAATCCATCCCTGACCTCGACACAAAACAGCTTGGTCACCTTCGCCACATAATTCGACTGAGTCGCCAGGCACCGGGCGACTGGTCCGATATGGGGCCATTCGATCCGACCAACGAGGGTGATGACGCCTATCGTTACCAGCTTGCCTACATGGCATACACTCTTGCAGTTGCCCAACATCACTACTTCCCTGCGTATCGCGAGTTGTTCAAGGAAACATTCCAAAGGCTCATCGACAAGATGATGAGGCACGACGTTTGGGGTTACTGGGAGCTGACCAGCAAGGGCAGCAAGGTAATGGATCCAGATCTAGAGGTCCTTGTAGATGGCTGGGTTGACCCAGTAGTTGGCAAAAATGTTATGTATAGCGGACATCTCTTAATGATGGTCGGGCTATACGAGATGCTTTATCGCGATGGCAAGTACACCAAAGATGGTTCGCTCACATTCATGTGCCGACCGCCGTTCCGCGGTTTAGGGCCTCAAGATTTTCCGTATGACTTCCATAAGCTTTCCTCAGTAATCGAAGCGCAGTTTGCAGCTAGCCACGGAATGGGTTGCGAGTGTGAACCCAATGGTGTTTTTGTCTACTGCAACCAATTCGCTCTGATGGGACTCAAGCTTTACGATCACGTTTTTGGAACCAATCGTTCAGAGCAACTATTCAAAAAGTTCAAGGCATCGTGGGCGCAAAAATCTAATTTGTTCAAACCCGCTGGTACCGGGCAGTTACCTGTTTTCTTTGCTGTCAAACAAAACCAGGTAATCACTGAAGAGGGGCCAGACAACAAAGAAGCAGCTTCGGTTGTTTCGTGGGGACCAATGCTTCACATTTGGGAACCGGAATATGTTGAGGGACTTTATCCGAGTGTGATTCGCGACGTGAGAACCAAGACCTCAAACGGTTTCGGGGTAAGTCTGGAACAATTCCACAGAACCCACCTGGCTTATCAGGAGAAACCATCGACTGATTTAGTCGATCCGATGATGCTAGGTGTTCATACCCACGGGATGCTAGGGCTATTGGCCGCGGAAATGGGTGACGAGGAGACTAAGCAAGGCCTGTTGGCTCACGCGGACGCGAAAATGAACCCAGTCTGGAAAGAAGGTGGACTCTTTTATCCAAGGTGCGACGATCTGAGCACCGAGAATTATGTGACCTGCGTGACTGGAAATGCCCTCCTCGGTGCGACTCGTATCGTCCCAAAAAACGGGCTCTCTAACCTATTCAATAAGGCATGGACAGAGGTTGAACTCTCCATCCCTGTCTTCTCTGGCGTTCCATACCCCTTGGCGTTAGTGACAAGGGCCGGCCACTCGTCCGAGGGTTCGGTAATTAACCTGATTCCCGGCGACGGCGAGCCAAAACCATTCGAGCTGCGCCTCGAAGGCTTAGTTGCTGGGGGAGTTTATAGGGTCTCTACTCGACTCCCTGGCTCACAGGAGAACTGTGACCACAAGGCCGGGTCAGATGGCGTATTGAAATTCTTCGTTCAGATTGACGAACCAACAGAGATTTTGGTTGGTTTGGCCGACTAATCTTGTGCTGATAAAAAACCAGCCAATAAGCAGGTTTGTTTGAACATTAACCAATCAAACAGCAGTCTTTTTTACTATAATCAGGGTAAATTGCATCTCTAGTAAAAAGTTGAGATTGACCATGGACAACGATGTCTCAGTTCTTGTCATAGAACGCCGTGACCTGATCAAGGGCCACATAGTCGAGTTGAAGCTCGCGCCGACCGAACCGACCCCTCTTCCTTCCTGGGAACCTGGAGCTCACATTGAAATAGTTCTGCCCTCGGGACTGGTTCGCCAGTATTCGCTTTGTGGAGATCCATCCGATGAGTTCTACACAATCGCAGTTTTGAAAGAACCGAATTCGCGAGGTGGATCCATCGAAATTCACGAGAGTGTGAACTTAGGAACTCGACTGACCCTTCGCGGTCCAAAGAATCACTTCCCGCTGCATCCCGGAGAACCAACAATCTTCATTGCAGGTGGAATTGGAATCACACCCTTGCTCCCGATGATGAGATCACTAACCAACTCGGGAAAACCCTGGGTTCTTCACTACGGCGGAAAATCCCTTGCGGCGCTTGCATATCTCGATGCTCTTCAGCTAATGGACGGCAACGAAGTAAACATTTATCTCAAGAACGAGACCCGCAGAATTCCGGTAAAACAAATTATGCAGGCGCTCTCTCGTCAGGCGACAGTGTATGTCTGCGGCCCAGAGTCAATGATTGCTGAGGTCGAGGACACAGGAAACGAACTTGGAATAGAGGTTCGCCTCGAGCGATTTGGCCCAACTTCGCACCCCGTAGCAGAGGGAGAAAACTTTGAATTCGAGGTGACTCTCGAACGCAGCGGCAAGACACTCTTGGTTCCGAAGGACGAAAGATTAATTGATGTCGTTCGGACAGTGGTTCCAAGCGTGCCCTTCTCCTGTGAGGAAGGGTATTGCGGTTCTTGCGAAACCACCGTTATCGAAGGAACTCCTGATCACAGAGACAGCATTCTTTCTGCGGAAGAAAAGGCAGCGAACGAATGCATGATGATTTGCGTTGGACGCTCAAAGGGCGAGCGTTTAGTTCTGGATCTTTAGAAAAAACAAGGGGAAGAAAATGTCAAACCGAGGATCGCAACTTGATTTCACGCTGTCCGATCCGGACTTCTGGCTTCGCAAAGATCAGGATGAACTATTCGCGCAGCTTCGCAAGGACGCTCCAGTTTCTTGGCACGAAGAGATTAAGTCTGAGTGGTTTCCAGAGGGCGGGCGCGGATTTTGGTCAGTGGTTAGGCACCAAGATGTGACGCTGGTGAGCAAAGACCAAGATACTTTCACTTCGGGTGAGGGCACTGAGATAGTTGATCTCACCGCGGAGGAGAGAGACTTGTTTGGCGGAATGCTCAACATGCATGCCCCGCAGCACGCCAAGTATCGGGCCATTGTCAACCGAGTGCTAACCCCTAGAACTGTCGAGGCCATGAGCGAGGACATTGACAGACAGGCGCAGTTAGCAATCAACCGCGTTGCTGAAAAGGGAAGCGCCGACTTTGTCGCCGACATTGTCGGAGACTATCCAGCACAAATCATTGGAGACCTGCTGAGCGTTCCGGAGGAGGACCGCGCACACTTAATTGATTTGACTGTGATTGCACTCTCGGCCTATGGAACCCAGCAGGCTTACAGTGCATATCTGGAAATCATCGAATACGCGCACAAGCTCATGGCAAAGGTTCGAACCACTGGCCACAGCGAGAATTTCTTGGGCAAACTTCTCACCGCGGAAGTAGACGGTGAGTCGATGAGCGACCCTGACATAGCCGCGTTCTTCGCGCTGCTACTTACCGCAGGAATTGAAACCACGGCGTCCACTCTCGCCACAGGTTTTTATGGTTTGAGCCTTTATCCCGAGCGCAGACTGGAGCTGCAGAATAATTTCGAAACTCTTGCGCCGGCTGCTGTTGAAGAATTGATTCGTTGGGTTTCGCCGGTTAAGCACTTCCGCCGCACGGCGACCCGGGATGTGGAGCTGCACGGAGAACAA
>JBEEIU010000112.1:0-5645 GCA_041169705.1 Actinomycetota bacterium | reverse complement strand
GCCATGGCTCAACGCGACCCACTGGTGGAGTACCAGCGCGAGGGCTACAGCATGTTCCAGCAGATGATGGCCGCCATCAGAGAAGAGTCCATCAGCTTCCTATTCAACCTCGAGATTAAGCAGAATGCTCCTCAGCTTGCCACCCCGCAACCGGCTCAGATGGTTTTCTCTGCGCCTAGCGAGCAGGGTGCTGTTGAGACTCACGAGGAAAAGCCAAGACCGGCTAGCAAGCCGAATCAGACTGGACCAGGCAGCTCGTTCTTCCGCGGTTAGATCAGCTCCAGATCGGTGACGCGAAATCTGTTGTGAATCTCCCTTGCTCTGATTGAGAGTGCTTTTGTGGCACCTGAAATCTTCACCAAGACCACTCCCTGGTAGGCATCGGCATCAGTTAGGAACGTCCTGCTCTTTCGCAGCACAACATGTGGTCGTTCTTTTTCTCCAGTGACCTGCCTGGAGCGAGCAGCTTTCTTGGCTTTCTCGCATAACTCAAAATACGCCTTGTCTGAAAGCCACCTGGCTAGTTGCTCGGGCCTTCTTAGTCCGGCAAGAACTTCTATGTAGGCAGTGCCGATTGTTGCCATTAATTGCTCTGTGGTGAGTCGAGTCTGCTTTTCACTTTCCATTTGTTCCCCCTTCGTTTGATTCAGAATTTTCTACCCACACAACTCTCTGCGAAAGAGAGATTTATCGATTGTGGATAACTTTTTGGTCTCAATTTTCATGTCCCCCAGAATGACGAGATGCAAGATCAAAGTTTTTTCTCTAATCTTTGCCATTCGCCAATCGACTATTACGTGTCTTCCATCAGGGAACCGGAACGTTCTTTTCGATTTGAATATTGTTTTATTGGGGATGGGTACTTAATCGGTCGAGAAAAGTTGAGCTGGAAGTTGCTCACTGCCAAAGACTTTATTCTCAGGTCGCATGAGTTGCCTACAAAAACGAATAAATCTCTCTTAGAGGTTTTTCTATCCCTAAATCTTCCAAAAAAAATCTCCGTTATCAATTCAGGACAAGTGCTCCAGGGCTGGCTCATTGCCGTTTCTGATATCTGGATTTGCCTAGAAATTACAACCGGGCGAGTTTGGCTAAACATGAATGCGCTTAGTGAAGTTTCTCTAGGGACTGTGGATAACTGATTTTCGAACTTATGGAATTTTGTTTGACTCCTCTTTGGAGGAGAAATGGCAAGACTAGGTCGCAAACGAATATCAAAACTTTCAGTCTTGATTATTACTGTCTTTGCGACCGCTATCTCAATATTGATTTGGGGTTACACGCGCCCACTTCCTGAGTATTTAGTTGCAAAGTCACCCTTGACCTATGGAACTCAGTTGAATGCCCAGCATGTAACTGCAATTGAAATGAACCTGGGGGAGGCATCGAATCTCTACCTATCGCCATCAGAGGTTTTGGACGGTCAGGTCGTTTCTAGGTTTGTTGGAGTTGGAGAACTAATACCCAGAAGCGCCATTACCCTTGAGCTTCCACTGGGGTTCTCTTCAGTCAAGCTGACCCCTTCGGTTACTCCCAGCTCCCAGATTGGTCCCGGTTCATTCGTGGAAATATGGTCAGTACCGAAGGTACAGGGTCAGCAATACGCTCCGGCCGCTCTTGTGGCCGAGGCGGAGGTGGCAGCCATAACACAGCCCGAGGGTTTATTTGCCGATGAATCAGGCAGCTACGAGTTGCTGATTGCCCAGGAGAACATCTCAACCTTGTTGGAGGCAATTGCGATGGAGCATCCTATCTACCTAGTAGTAAGTGGACTTTGATGCTAGAAACCATCGCACTGGATTCAAAGGCCGAAGAAGTTGTGACCGTTCGCGCAACCGCCGGAAAGTCAATAGCAGTTTGGGGCACCCCAGGATCCGGGAAGACTTCTCTAGCTCTGAATTTGGGAATGGAGTTGGCGCTGTTGGGGCACAGCGTCCTGTTAGCTGACCTAGATACCAAGGCACCGAGCCTCAGCGCGTTTCTAGCGAATCCCGCGAAGCAGTCCACCCTTACCACTGCACTGAGAATGGCTAACCAGGATCGGTTGGATTCGAATAAGTTGATTGAGATTACTGAGCCGCTAGAAGTGGATGGCACAAATTTCCGATTTCTCCCCGGTCTTCGAAATCCTAACCGCTGGATTGAAGTTAGCGAGCAAAGGCTTTCCAAAATCCTGGAAGCTACAAGTTTGACCTTCGACTTCACGATTTTTGATTTAGCTAGTGACTTGGAGGGCGGTCTAGTTCGAGCCGATGCCGATAGTGCACGGAATATCGCGACTGAATTTTTGGCACGCCACTGCACTACAACTTTTATGCTCTTCCAGGCCGACCCGATAGGTGTGAATAGGTTGATTTGGTCCTTGCAGGACTTTGCAGGAAACCCACTCGTTATAGCAAATGCATACAGAAGTTCGGTCTTGGGGAAAAATTTTCGTCAACAAATATCTGACGTTCTAGATCGCTTTGGTCAGGTCAAAGTTGATTTTTGGATTCCGTGGGATCAGCAAGCTTTCGACTCGGGAATGTTGAGAGGACAACCTTTGTGGCTCGCTAGCCGAACATCCAAGGCAAGGGAGGCGATAGTCAAACTAGCCAGACACCTAGTGGAGTCTGACGACTAAACTCGGCTGATGTGAGCAAACAGGATTCCACCAACGCTGCCTGGCTTCAGCTGGTGCTTGCCGATTGGCAACTTATTGCCGACGTCGCGTTTGCAGACTTGGTGCTATGGGTTCCTGATAGGGCTCAGATGAAGGCCATGGCTCATGCTCGTCCATCTGCCGCTGCCACACTTTTTTTCAGAGACATCGTTGGGAACAACCCCCGAGCTGACTGGCAAGAGGTCATCGATCAGGCATGGGAGAGTGGCGAGCCTGCCATTCCAGAGGGCTTCTTAGAGTTTGAAGGCCTTACTTCCAGGCTTGCTGCCTTTCCAGTATTTGCCGCTGACAAAAAAGAAGGCTCTAAACCCTTAGCAGTCATTACTCGCCACACAAATTTGAGCGAGCCCCGAATTCCCAATAAGTTGCAGCTGAATTTCCTCTCCTGCGCAAACGAGCTCCTAGCAATGGTGGCTTCGGGTGATTTTCCAAGTACTCAGGGTGGCCTGCAGCGAAGCGGCTCCCCACGAGCACCCGACGGGCTAATCAGGCTTGATCAATCCGGTCGCGTTCTATTTGCTTCCCCCAACGCCCTTTCGGTTTTCAATCGGGCCGGAGTCGAAGGTGAACTTGAAGGAAGACTCTTGGCAGAGTCAGTTACCCCAGCGCAGAAGAAACTAACGACGGTTGATGAGGGATTGCCGCTGGTTCTCACTGGAAAGGGTGCTTGGCGCACTGATCTAGAGTTTGAAAACCAAACCGTTGCCCTGCGCTCGATACCAGTCATCAGTCGGGGCGAAAGAACCGGAGCGATAGTTCTGTGTCGGGATGTGACTCAGATTCGAGACAACGAACGTGAGCTAATTACCAAGGATTTGACTATCCGCGAGATTCATCACCGGGTAAAGAACAATTTGCAGACTGTCGCTTCGCTACTTCGAATTCAGTCGCGTCAATCAAAGTCGCAAGAGGTCAAGGACTCTTTGAATAGGGCTATGCAAAGAGTGAACGCGATTGCAGTGGTTCACGATGTGTTGTCAGAGGGGATTGAACAGGAAATCTCATTCGATGCCATTTTCCAACGAATTCTGACCCTTGTTCCCGAGACGGCCGCCGGGTATCACGCCACAGTCAAGACTCAACTCGAGGGAACTTTTGGGGAATTGGCTGCAGAACGCGCGACTCCACTAGCGCTCGCGCTTACCGAACTTGTAACCAATGCGGTTGAACATGGTCTTGGAGACAAGAGTGGAACGGTCTCGGTCAGCGTGACTCGTGAGAAGAACCACATGACCGTTACGGTCACCGACGATGGATCAGGGCTCCCCGAAGGAAAAGTGGGTTCTGGCCTAGGAACTCAAATCATTAGATCTTTGGTTGAGTCCGAACTCAGGGGAAAGATTCTTTGGACCTCACCAATTCGTGGCGGCACCAAAGTGGTTATCGATATTCCGGTTTAGCCAGCGCGGCGGGCACGAGCATAGCGGCGCTTGAGGGAGCGCCTTTCGTCCTCAGAGAGTCCGCCCCAAACCCCGGTGTCCTGGTTTTCTTTGATGGCATATTCGAGGCACTGAGCCGAGACATTGCATTGACGACAGATGGATTTTGCCTGCTCAATTTGCTCTAGAGCTGGTCCAGTGTTACCCACCGGAAAGAAAAGCTCTGGGTCTTCGTTTAGGCATCGGGCCTGGTTTAGCCACTGCATATCCATAGTGTTCTGTTATTCCTAAGTGAACGGGAATCTACTCAAAATTTGATGGGTAGAGTCTTCGATGTACCCGAAAATGGTGTCACAGCAAGGAGCGAAAATCAATACCCAAATTGGCCCAGAAAAGCCTAAAAATCTGTTGATTTCTGTGGCATTGATTGGTATGGAGGCGTTAGGAATTTGGCTGCTTTTTGCACAATCCGTATTCGCAATTCTCAGTGGTGATTATGCGAATTTAGTGGCCTCGCTATTTCTTGCAGGCTTCTTGTTTTTTACAGCGTTGTGGGTTTCAAATATTTCTTTGGGTCTTTTTAGGTTTCGCTATTGGAGTAGAACTGCGGCAATTGTTTTGCAATTACTGATTGGTTCAATCGCTGCCGCATCATTTTCCGGACTCTATGGAAGCCCACTAATTGGATTTGCTTTGCTACTTCCAAGTGCTTTTTGTTTGTTACTTCTTTTCACCAAATCCCTGAGAGATGGTTTCTCTAGGAGCTAGTTGGTTATCTTTCTAAGCAGCATTTGCGTGTGACCGGTCGCCTTCACGTTATAGAGCGCTTCTTGAATCTTGGCCTGGCTGTCGATGATCATGGTTGAGCGAAGCACGCCCTTGTAGAGGCGACCGTAAATTGACTTTTCACCGAAGGCTCCGTAGAGCTTGTGCACCTTCATGTCCGGGTCGCTCAGTAAGTCGAATGTGAGCTCGTGAGCCTCCTGGAAATCCTTCAGGCGCTCAACCGGATCTGGTGAAATTCCAATGATTTCGTAACCTGCAGCGTTGAATTCTTCAATGTGGTCTTGAAAATCAGCTGCCTCTTTGGTGCAGCCAGGGCTCCCTGCGGCAGGGAAAAAGTAGATGATGGCGGGCCTTGCTAAAGGCCCCTTGAAACTAAAAACTTGACCATCCTGATTCTGAAGCTCAAATACAGGAGCGTTCTCGCCCTTTTGAAGCTTTTCGATAGTCATTCTTGATCCTTCTTTGACCAATCCAGACTACAAACCAAAAGTTAATTTTTGCTGAAAATTCAACCCCATCAAAGTCCCTTTGGTCCCTCCCTGGCCAAAGTTCAGCTGCTAAGCTTTGAGGCTGTTGCGCCTCTAGCTCAATCGGCAGAGCAACTGACTCTTAATCAGTGGGTTCTGGGTTCAAGTCCCAGGGGGCGCACCATTCTTTTTCTGATGTGAAGCCATTCAATCTGCTGCTACTTTTAGTCTGTGCTCGAACTTAGAGATTTTTCTGCCTACAAGGACCCCCAGGGCAGAATCACGCGACTTCCATCAAAGCTCTCCAAAAAGGACCAGCTGTCTCTGGAGCTCCTAGAAGCCTTTGAATTT
>JBEEIU010000111.1:0-8935 GCA_041169705.1 Actinomycetota bacterium | reverse complement strand
TTGGATGACACCAAACGATCCAGTTGAGGGAACAGGTATTGGAACCGAGCAGCCTCCTTACTACCTGACCATGAAGGTTCCAGGTTCGGCTAATCCTTCGTTCTCGATTTACTCGACCTTCATTCCAAAGTCGACTGGGGAATCCTCACGAAACGTTCTCACCGGTTACTTGGTTGCAAATGCCGATGCAGGAAATAAAGCGGGTCAGGTTTCTGCGGACTACGGCAAGTTGACGCTGTTGAACCTGCCTCGCGAAACCATCGTGCCTGGTCCCGGTCAGGTACAGAACAACTTCAATGCGGACAGTAACGTATCGAGTTTGCTCAACATCTTGCGACAGGGATCGACTCGCGTTCTAAACGGTAACTTGTTGACTCTTCCTGTTGGTGGCGGATTGCTATACGTCCAACCCGTCTATATCGAATCAACCGGTGAAACCAGCTTCCCGCTGTTGCAGAAAGTTTTGGTTGCCTTCGGTGATCGAATCGCGTTCGAGGACACTCTTGACTTAGCGCTCGATGCGCTATTCGGCGGTGACTCCGGAGCCAGTGCCGGTGACTCGACTTCTACCGACACCCCAGTAGATGAGCAAGAGCCAGAGAGTAGCTCAACTTCATCTCAGGTAGTCGATAACCCTGCACTTCAGGCAGCACTTGGCAAGGCGCAGACAGCACTTGCGAAAAAGCAAGCTGCTTTGGTGAAGGGTGACTGGACTGCATATGGTGAGGCAGATGCCGAGCTCGCTCGTGCCATCGAAGAAGCCTTGAAAGCAATCGGGAAGTAGTCAGACCCGCGGAAAGCTGCTAGAGTTGGGACTTCGCCGCGGGGTGGAGCAGTTCGGTAGCTCGCCGGGCTCATAACCCGGAGGTCGTAGGTTCAAATCCTGCCCCCGCAACCAATTTCCCCGAGTCCTTTAGGGATCGGGGATTTTCTTTTGTGGATAACTCGAGGCAGCGTTTCTGGTTTCGCAGTACTTTGCGCGAATGTTGCCAATCGTATTTTTACTCTCAATTTTTCTAACCAGTTGCTCCGCTCCAGCACTTGCTCAACAAAGTTCAAATTGTGGCGTTGCGGGCGCAAGCTTCACTCTCTGCGCATCGAAATCAAGCACCCAAAAATCTCAAGAAGTCACGCCTGCCAAGACCACACTCACAAAGCCCAAGACTTTGACAAAGCCAAATCCTCCCGCCGCCAAGACCACAACCCCAGCGAAAGCAAAGAAGGTTGTGAATCCAACCAGCTGCCAAGAAATCTGGAATATCAAAGCTGCCTCAGCCGGGTGCTCAAAACCCAAGGCTGTGAAACAGACTCCAAAGCAGTCAACACCGGTGAAGGCTGTCGCAGCGGCGAAAGTTGCGCCTCAAGAGGCCGTCACAACAATCGAAGATCATGCAAGTTCCGTCGCCCCATCGCCACTTGCTATTTGGTTCCCCGGCGGAGATCTGATTACCGGTGACGTAGCTCAGTTCGAGGTTCTCGCGCCAGAACAGTTAGCCAGCGTTGAAATATTTGATGAGCCGGCAAGCATTCGATTCGTCGCCACTTCCGCGACTTGGCAAATCGACTCGGAGACTTTCTTTGGATTCCGAGTAAGCAGAGTTTTCTCAAATGCCGGCAACTACCAAGCGTTGGCCCAGGTCACTTACCGCGTCGATTACCAACTACCGGGGGAGCAGTGGGTTTTGGGTGCCGGAGAAATCACCATGGAATCCAATCCGGTGGTTGTGAGGGTCATCGAGCCTCCAAGGAGAACTTTGCTGGTTGGATAGCCTTTAGCGAGTAAGTCAGGAAATACTCAGAAATACTTCACTGATTGTCCAGTTTAACTTCGCATACTTTCTGGGTAACAAAGCTGAAAGGCGAGCATGTCGGAATTCAATCGAGGCGATAATTCGCAATTTAAATTTGATCCCGCACCTGTTTTTCCTGGACCGAAGCAAAAGCCAAAGCGTAAGTTTCTTCGCCCACTGGGCGTAATCGCGGTCGCGCTCTCTGGCGCCATTGTCGGAGGGATTGTTGGAGCATCGGTCTTTAGTTTTTCTTTCCTGAGCCTTACTCGTCCCGCTCCGGTTGTTGTCAACGATGTTGAGCAGGTGAACTGGGTTACCGGAGCCGCGGCAAACGCCTCTCCATCAGTAGTGACCATTTCGGTGGTTTCTGATCTCGGTTCTGGTTCGGGATCCGGCGTGGTTCTAACCAAAGATGGCTACATCCTGACCAACGCCCACGTAGTAACACTTTCGGGCCAGACCGAGGATGCGGTCATTACAGTTCGAACTTGGGATGGTTTTGTTTATCGCGCAACCATTGTTGGTACTGACAGTACCTATGACCTCGCCGTGATCAAGATTAAATCCGCGATGGATCTAAAGCCCATGGAATTTGCAGATTCTCAGAATCTAAATGTGGGCGAGAACGTGGTGGCAATTGGTGCACCGCTTGGACTCTCCTCAACTGTCACCGAGGGAATCATCTCAGCTCTAAACCGCACCATCCAGGTCGCAAGCTCTGAGATCAATGAAGAGGGAGGACTTCAGTTCTGGACTGGTTCTGGCAGCGCACCTATCAGCCTTCAAGTGATTCAGACTGATGCCGCAATCAATCCTGGTAACTCAGGAGGAGCATTGGTGAACCAAGATGGCGAGCTAGTTGGAATCAACGTTGCTATTGCCACGGCTGGTTCTGGCGAAGCTGGATCTATTGGAGTGGGTTTTGCGATTCCTTCAAATACTGCCTTCCGAATTGCGCAAGAGATAATCGACTCGGGATCTGCATCTCACGGTCTGCTCGGTGCGATGGTTCGTGACTTCAGCGAAGAAGACAGCTCTTTCTCAACTGGTGCCTATGTCGAAGAAGTTACTGAAGGTGGCGCTGCTCAAAACGCAGGCATTCAATCTGGTGACATCATTACTAAATTTGCTGGAACCGAAGTAGCCTCCGCTTCAGACCTCACCGCACTTGTCAGAGCACAACCCGCTGGTGCCGAAGTTGAGCTTGAACTTACTCGAGATGGTGAGACGCTCACCTTCCAAGTTGTTCTCGGAAACTCCGCTGACCTAAACTGACCAGCATGTCTGAGAACACACCGCTGGGAACCACCTCTCTAGAAGAGAAAGTTGTCGTTGACAGTGGGGATCACGAGCGATACTCGCACTACGTAAAAAAAGAGAAGATTGTCGAATCTGCCGTGATGGGAAATGCAGTGGTTGCGCTCTGTGGAAAAGTTTGGGTTCCAGGTAGGGATCCGCAAAAATTTCCGGTTTGTCCAACCTGCAAGGAAATTTACGAGAAGTTAAAGTCCGACGATTAGACGTTCTCCACAACAATCGCGCCTTCACCCTTAGAAAGTCTCAGTGCGGACTCGGTCAGCTCTTGGCGCACCTCAGCGTGATGCTTCCTGGCTCGCTTCACACCCTCCACACCGGTGTATTCCTGGTGAATCTTTCCGTCGGTAACCAGTGAAACTTGTAGCTCTCTGCCTAAGTTTGCATTTGGTTCAAGGGAAATGACCTCGGCTACTGCCTTACCGTTGGACAGTTTTCGATAGGCAAACTTTTCACCGCCGCGGTTGGACTTCGATGCAGAAGTCTTTGCAACATCAACCCACTCTTGTCCGTCGGTGTGAGAAACCAGCTTGTAAACAAAACCTGCCGTGGGCGAACCGGAGCCAGTGACCAAACTTGTTCCAACTCCATAACCATCGACTGGCGCTGCTGCAAGCGCGGCTATTGCGTATTCGTCTAAATCGCTAGTGACTGTGATTCTGGTCTTGGTTGCTCCAAGAGAATCTAGAAGCGCTCTTACCCGCTTGGCATTTTCGGTTAGATCGCCAGAGTCAATGCGCACAGCTCCAAGCTCCGGACCCGCAAGTTCCACAGCAGTTCTAACCGCGGCATCGACATTGAATGTGTCCACCAAAAGCGTGGTGTCTTTGCCCATCGAGGCTAGTTGTGCCTTGAATGCTTCCTTTTCGGAATCGTGTAGCAGCGTGAAAGAGTGCGCCGAGGTGCCCATGGTTGGAATGCCCCAAATTCTTCCCGCCTCTAGATTGCTCGTGGAATCAAAACCTGCGATGTAAGCGGCTCTCGCTGCGGAAACAGCTGCGGCCTCATGAGCTCTACGACCACCCATTTCAACTAGCTTCCTGCCTTGGGAAACGGAAGCCATTCTCGCCGCGGCCGAAGCGATCGCAGAATCGAAGTTCAGAATCGAGAGAATTACAGTTTCGAGCAGCACTGCCTCAGCAAAGGTTCCCTCGACAGTGAGAACTGGAGAGTTTCCAAAATAGATTTCACCCTCGGCGTAGCCTCGAACGTCACCCTGGAACTGGTAGTTACTCAACCAATCCAAGGTCTTTGAGTTCACAACTTTTTGGCCAGCCAACCAATTAATTTCGGACTCAGAAAATCTAAATTCACGAATGGCGTCTAGCACTCGCCCAGTGCCGGCGACAACTCCATACCTTCTTCCGGCTGGCAGTTGCCTAGAAAAAACTTCGAATACACAGCGACGATTGGCTCGACCAGACTCAATTGACGCCTGAAGCATGGTCAGCTCGTAGCGGTCTGTCAGCAGTGCGGTACTCACACTTACAGCCTAGACTGGCGCTGTGGATCCCAGGCCAATAGGTGTTTTTGACTCGGGCGTCGGTGGACTAACCGTGGCTAGAGCAATCATTGATCAGTTGCCTAATGAATCAATTACTTACGTGGGAGACACCCTCAATGCTCCATACGGCCCAAAGTCGCTTTCGGAAGTGCGTCGACTTGCCCTGGAGGTAATGGACGAACTTGTCGAATCTGGTGTGAAGCTCTTAGTGATTGCCTGTAACTCCGCGTCCGCTGCTGTCCTTAGAGATGCGCGCGAGCGCTACACCAAGGCCCTGGGTGTTCCAGTTGTAGAGGTAATTCAGCCGGCCACCAGAAGAGCGGTTGCCACCTCTAGGAGTCGCAAGGTTGGAGTCATTGGAACCGAAGCCACCATCGGAAGCAAGGCATACGATGACGCGTTTGCCGCCGCCGTTGACATTGAACTTACCTCTTCTGCTTGCCCAGAATTTGTCGAGTTTGTGGAGGCTGGCATAACTTCCGGCCCGCAAGTATTAGCAGCCGCAAAAAAATACTTAGAACCACTGCGCGCTGCAAAAGTAGACACCGTTGTCTTGGGTTGCACCCACTATCCATTGCTTACAGGAGTCATCTCCTACGTAATGGGAGAGGATGTGAATCTGGTTTCCAGTGCGGATGAGACCGCTAAAGATGTGTTCCGGACTTTGATCGAACATGACATTCTTGCTCCAGAGAATTCCAGACCAACTTACAAATTCATGGCCACCGGTAACTCTGCAGAGTTTGAGAAACTAGCTAGAAGATTCTTGGGACCCGAAGTAATCGCGGTTCAGCATCTGGTTCGAAAGGAAAACAATTGAGGCAAGATGGCCGTCAGACAAATCAACTTAGACAGATTTCAATCGAAACCGGATATAACGCATATGCCGAAGGCTCGGCGCTGATTAGTTTTGGCAATACCAAAGTTCTCTGCACCGCTTCATTCACCCCGGGAGTCCCACGATTCAAGAAGGACTCCGGAGAGGGCTGGGTCACCGCTGAATATTCCATGCTTCCAAGGGCGACCCACGACCGCAGTGACCGTGAATCGGTAAAGGGAAAAATAGGTGGACGCACTCATGAAATTTCAAGATTGGTCGGAAGATCTCTGCGAGCGATTATTGACATAAAGGAACTAGGTGAAAACACCATCGTCATTGACTGTGATGTTTTGCAGGCCGATGGTGGAACCCGAACCGCAGCAATCACCGGTGCCTTTGTTGCCCTAGCGGAAGCAGTCAATTGGGCAAAACAGAATGGTCACATAGCGAAGAGTGCGAAACCTCTGATTGACACTGTTTCGGCTGTATCGGTTGGAATTATTGACGGCGTGCCATTCACTGATCTTGCATACGTTGAAGATGTTCGAGCCGAGACCGATATGAATGTCGTGGTCACGGGCAAGGGTTTGTTTGTCGAGGTGCAAGGAACCGCTGAGGGTGCGCCCTTTGATAAAAAAGAACTAGACGCGCTGCTTGATCTTGCGATTGCGGCAAACGCTGAGCTCTCAAATTTCCAAAAGCAGGCCCTAGGAGCGAAACTGGAGATTCGCTAGTGCAACTGGTATTCGCAACCGGAAATCAGCACAAGGTTCAAGAGGCTCAGGCAATTCTGCGAACCGCAATCCCAGATTTGGACGTGCTGTCTTATTCGGGCCCGGAACCCGTCGAAGATGGAACATCATTTTTAGAAAACGCAGCAATCAAGGCTCGTGCGGCATTTGAGGCAACTGGTAAGGCTGCGTTCGCCGATGACTCGGGTATTTGCGTAGAAATTCTTGGCGGCTCTCCCGGAATTTTTTCTGCAATCTGGTCTGGAACCCGAGACGACAAGACCAATAGGGAACTCCTGCTTGCCCAGCTGAAAGATATTTCAGATCCACACAGAGCTGCCTCATTCGTCTCCACCGTTGCCTTGGTTGGGGAGTTTGGGGAAGTGAGCTTCACGGGAGTTTGGTCGGGAAAAGTCGCCCTTAGCGCTCAGGGTGAGCACGGATTTGGATATGACCCGGTGTTTATCCCGGAGGGATTTGAAATCACTGCCGCGCAACTAGATCCAGAGCTGAAGAACATTTACAGCCATCGGTCTCAAGCAATGACGCAGCTGGCTAGTTACCTCAAGACCATTTGAGCGCCCCCAGCAGGATTCGAACCTGCGCACCCGCCTCCGGAGAGCGGCGCTCTATCCCCTGAGCTATGGGGGCCAGGAATTGACTCAGCGTAGCATTTCGGATGACCTCAGACCCTAGTCGCCGTAAGGGGTCACGGGTAAGATTTAGCTATCAATCCCCGTTTCGAGGCCGAATTCTGGGGCCAAACCCCAAGGACTATCGTGACGCCTGAACAGTTAGCCGCAGCTATCCTCGCTGCGCTTGGCAGGCTCGCAGAAAGCGGCGCTGTAGCGGGAGAGCTTCCGACGGAAGTTGTCGTTGAACGCCCGAAAAATCGCGACCACGGAGACTGGGCCACAAACGTGGCCATGCAATCAGGTGCCAAGTTGGGCAAAAACCCTCGGGAGTTAGCTCAACTACTCCAGGCCGAATTGCTAACAGTCTCGGGAGTTGAAAAGGTCGACATTGCGGGCCCGGGGTTTATAAACATTTTCGTGAGCAACGCTTCTGCCGGAGAACTGGTCAAAACGATTGTGGATGCCGGTACTGGTTATGGGCTTGGTCAGTCTCTCAGTGGACAGCGGATCAATTTGGAGTTTGTCTCGGCCAATCCAACCGGTCCTATTCACCTGGGCGGCACTCGCTGGGCAGCAATGGGTGATTCGCTCGCGAGAATTTTTGAGTCTCAAGGCGCAAAAGTAACCAGGGAGTACTACTTCAATGATCACGGTGCGCAAATCGATCGTTTTGCAAGATCCCTCCTTGCGAAGGCTAAGGGTTTGCCAGCACCAGAAGATGGATACGGCGGAGAATACATCGCGGAAATCGCCGAGCGAGTTTTGGCTGAAACCGCAGTAGATATTTTGAACCTGCCGGAAGCGCAAGCGCAGGAAGAATTTAGAAAAGCCGGCGTAGATCTGATGTTTGCCGAGATTCGAGAATCACTGCACGACTTTGGTGTTGATTTCGATGTCTATTTTCACGAAAACTCACTCTATGAATCCGGTGCTGTTGTCAAGGCAATTGAAAAACTTCGCGGACTGGGTCACATTTTTGAAGCAGAGGGAGCGACTTGGTTGCGCTCGACTTCATTTGGTGATGATAGGGATCGCGTAGTCATAAAAAGTGATGGGGAAGCCGCCTACGTTGCCGGGGACCTGGCCTATTACCTAGATAAGCGCGAACGTGGTTTTGACCGTTGCATCTACATTCTTGGAGCGGATCACCACGGTTACGTGCCTCGCATGATGGCAATGTGTGCAGCCTATGGAGACCAGCCCGGAACCAACATGGAAATCCTGATTGGCCAGATGGTAAATCTTGTTCGCGATGGCGAACCGGTACGTATGTCAAAGCGCGCCGGAACTGTTGTAACCATGGAAGATTTGGTTGATGCGGTCGGTAACGATGCTGCACGTTATGCCCTTGCTCGTTCTTCCATAAATTCGAGCTTGGATATTGATTTGGAACAGCTCTCCAAAAAGACAAACGACAATCCTGTTTTCTATGTTCAATATGCGCATGCCAGAACCAAGCAAGTTGCCAAGAACGCAGCAAGCCTGTGGGTCACAGGAGCAGAATTTGATCCAGCGCTTCTGGTTCACGAAACCGAGTCAGAACTGATTGCAAAGCTCTCGGAGCTACCTCGCGTCGTTGCCCAGGCAGCGGAATTCCGCGAGCCACACAGGGTTGCAAGGTACCTAGAAGAGGTGGCCGGTTCTTTCCACCGTTGGTACGACAATTGCCGAGTGACTCCACTGGGAGACAAGCCCGTGGAACCAGTCCACAACACTCGCTTGTGGCTAAACAACGCCGCCGGGGTTGTCTTGGCAAATGGCCTCAAACTGTTGGGTGTTTCAGCACCGGAGAGGATGTAGACAATGAAGAATCCTCTAGCCCCTGAATGGCTCAAAACTCCAGATGACCTAAACCGAATTGACAATCGCATTTGGCCGAGAAGTGCAGTTAGAAACACTAAGGGCGAAATGGCAATTGGTGGGGTCGAAGTAAGTGCATTGGTGCGTAAGTTTGGTACTCCGCTTTACGTGATTGATCAAGAGGATTTTGAACTACGACTGCAGGCCGTTCAAAAAGCACTTGGAGAAGCCGCTAGAAACATCGGGACCTCCGCAAAGATTTATTACGCAACCAAGTCTCTGCTGACTGTCGATGTTGCGAAATGGGTAGCTTCATCTGGTGCTTCGATGGATGTTTCGAC
>JBEEIU010000110.1:0-5459 GCA_041169705.1 Actinomycetota bacterium | reverse complement strand
GTAAGCATGACGCCGGTGAGAACCGGGGTAACTTCCTCTCGCGAGGCTGCCACAGCAACTTGAGATACCGCGTGAGAAAAATCGCTCGCGTTCACAGAACCGCTTGATCCTGGGAAAGTTGGGATTTCTGGGTAATCGTTGGTTGTCATCGAAGAAAGAGCAAACTTAGCGGTTCCAGAAGTGAGGCCAAGTCTGGTTTCGTTTAGTGCAAGAGAAACTGTGTCTCCGGGGAGTTTTGAAACGATTTCTGCCAAAAGTCTTCCCTGAACCAAAACTTTGCCTGGGCTATCCACCGCAGCTGCGATTGTTGCCCTGGCTGAAACTTCATAATCAAAAACAGAGAGGGTTACTTGGTTCTTGTCAGCCTCGATCATTACTCCCGATAGCTGTGGAAGCTGTGGTTTTGGAGAAAGTAGTCGAACTACGAATGAAATGGCGTCGTGTAGTACTTCACGATCTGCTTGAAATTTCATGAATTTTTCCTGTTTCGATGGGGTTCAATCTTGGCACACGAAATCACTCCGGGTTTCTAGTCCTGAGTCCCTGTGTTTTTGGTATTTTTCTAAAAATTTAAATTAATGAAATAACAACATTAACCACTGTTGAAACTGTGGATAACTGGGAAATACCCAGTAATTACAAGGAAACTACAAGCTTGTAAGTTGTTTACACAGCTGTGGATAACTTTGGGGAAAAAGAAGCTGCCTGTGGATAACTTTGGGGATTTCCACTTAATAGAAAGGTTTTTGAAGCGTAAATTGTGGTTTTTACACAGAAAACAGCCGAGTTACTAACAGGAAAAAACTAAAACTATTTATGGTCGTCTTTAATCTTTTGGATAATCTCCGACACCTGGTTATAGATGTAGCGACGCTCTCTCATCTGAGAACTGATCTTTTTTGTGGCGTACATAACCGTTGTGTGGTCTCGGTTGCCAAAATGCGTACCGATTTTAGGTAGAGAAAGGTCTGTGAGCTCGCGGCAGATGTGCATGGCAATTTGTCTAGCTAGGGCGACGGCTTGTTGCCGGCCCGAACCAACAATTTCCTCGGGGCTGATCTTGTAATAGCCGGCAGTGGCGTTGATAATCGCCATTGGTGACACGGTTGCCCCGTCAGATATGGAAATTACATCCTTCAAAACTGTGGAAACCAAGTCCATATTGATCGGGGAGCGGTTTAGGTTTGCAAAGGCGGTGACTCGGATCAGTGTGCCCTCTAGTTCTCGAATATTTGAGGAAATCCTGGTTGCCATGTATTCCATGACATCGTCCGGCACATCAATTCGCTCCTGGGCAGCCTTTTTACGCAAAATTGCAACGCGAGTCTCAAATTCTGGGGCCTGAACGTCGGTTATGAGACCCCACTCAAATCTGGACAATAGGCGCTCTTCGAAACCATCTAGGTCTTTTGGCTTGAGGTCCGAGGTAATCACAACCTGTTTGTTGTGGTCGTGCAGCGTGTTGAAGGTGTGGAAAAAAGCTTCCTGGGTTTGGTCCTTACCCCTGAGGAACTGAATGTCGTCTACCAGCAAGATGTCTACATCGCGGTACCGGTTCTGGAATTCTGTTGTTTTGTTGTTTTGGATCGCGTTAATAAAGTCGTTGGTGAACTCTTCCGAGGAGACGTAAAGCACCTTGGTTCTTGGCTTTAGGTAGATGGCATAGTGCCCAATTGCGTGCAAAAGGTGGGTTTTGCCCAAGCCAGATGAGCCGTAGATAAACAGCGGGTTATAGGCTTCGGCAGGGGCTTCGGCAACAGCGAAAGCCGCGGCATGGGCGAACCTGTTTGATCCACCGGTAACGAAGGTCTCGAAGCTGTACTTGGGGTTCAATCTTGATTCGTTGATGAATTTTCCGGGGGACTGGTATCCCGTGTCGGTGACCAAGCTCAAGACTGGCGCCTGAGGCTCAGGGCTGAAGGCCTCCTCTGCCCGATCTGGGGTCTGCAGGTCCTGGTTTGTAATGGTGACAAATGAGGTTGGGCCACCAAATTCGGATAGCTCGGCCAAAGCCCCGAGAATTTGGTCTCGCAGCCTGGATTGCAAGAGGTTTCTCGTGGTTTCGTTTGGAACCTCTATGTAAAGAGTGTCGTCTAGAACTCCCTTTGGCACCGCCAGGTCTAGGTGTCCCTTGATAATTGGGGTCACCTGGGGATCTTGAGCAACCCGAGCGACAAGGTTGGTCCAGGTGTTAGCTAGGGTTGCGTCCACCATGACGAATCCTTTCGCTACTTATCCACAGAGTTTTACACAGGTTTCGTAGGTGTGGATAACCAGAGAAAAATCTGTGGATAACCACTTGAAACTTTGTGCTTCAAACTGAACTGCGCTATTCAACAACCATCTGGGGGCATTAATCAAATCGGTTCGGCGTGTTGCCTCCTGTGGAGAAATAAAAAGAAATCAATTTCACTTCTAGTTATCCACCAGATCTTGTTCCACCAAAACAAAAAGCTTCAATAAATCCAAAGAGCGAGGCAATAATGAGCAAGTCTTTATTCAAGAAAATCGACTGGGACGTCATCCGAGTCTTGGTATTGGTATGGCTCATGCCGGGGATGCTGGTGCTGGGCGCTATCTTCTACCCATTCTTTAGCTCAAAGTACTAGGCCAAAGAACCAACCTTTTTCTTGACGACTTGGGGCAAAATGCCCTAAGTTAGTGAAGTTGTGTATGGGGGCGTCCCCCAATTACCCAGAAGGATTTCAAAGTGACCAAGCGCACATTTCAGCCGAACAACCGCCGTCGTGCAAAGACCCACGGTTTCCGTGCTCGCATGCGCACCCGCGCCGGCCGCGCCATCCTGGCAGCTCGTCGTCGTAAGGGCCGCGCAGAACTAAGCGCCTAAGGGAAAATGCTTCCCCGCGATAATCGCCTAACTTCGGGCGATGAGATTCGCGAAGTTGTAAAACGCGGAAAGCGAATTTCAACTCAGGACCTGACCCTCCACCTGATCCAAACCGAGGGCCCGAGCAAGTTTGCATTTGTGGTTGGTAAAACAACCGGAAATGCGGTGATCCGAAATCTTGTGAAGCGCAGGCTTCGTGAGATTTCCCGAGAGATTGTGAAAGCAAATCCGAGCGGGAACCAATGCGTGGTTCGCGCAAAAGATAATGCTGGGTCTGTTAGTTATGTAAACCTAAAGACTCAGCTGCAAGATGCTTTTCAAAAGGCGGTGCAGTGAAGCAGTTGCTGGGAGAGCTTTATTTATTTCCTCGCAACATCTTTATTGCTCTGGTCTTGGTTTATCGGAAGCTGATCTCCCCGCTGTATGGAGATGTCTGTCGCTATTACCCAAGCTGTTCTAGCTACGGCCTGACCCAACTGCAGCGCCATGGAATTCTCAAGGGAATCCCGTTGACCGCCTGGCGAATTCTGAGGTGCAATCCTTGGTCCAAGGGCGGGGTCGATGAGGTTTCTGAGGGACCAAAATGGATCAGGGTTGGCAAGCTAGGATTTGTTCATCCGCAATCTCACAACGAGGCGAGGTAATACGTGCCAGATCTACTGTGGCCAATCAAATGGCTTATTGAGCTAATCCTGGTTGGCTTCCACAATCTCTTTACCGCAATTGGACTTGGAACCGACTCTGGTCTCACCTGGGTGCTTTCCATTGTCGGACTTGTGTTAGTGATCCGAGCCGCACTGATTCCAATCTTCGTGAAGCAGATCAAGAGTCAGCGCAACATGATGCTGGTTCAGCCAGAGCTGCAAAAACTTCAAGCTAAATACAAGGGTAAGACCGACCAGGCTTCGCGAGAGAAATTTGCTCGAGAGCAAATGGACCTCTACAAGCGCACCGGTTCAAACCCACTGAGCTCCTGCTTGCCTCTGCTACTGCAGATGCCAATCTTCATGAGCCTGTTCTTCGTGATTTCGGACGCCGTAAACCTGGGCTCCGGCGTTGGACTTCTAACCAAGGACCTCGCCAACTCCTTCAAGGATGCAGAATTCTTCTCGGCCCCGATTGCCGCAACATTCTTTTCAACCGATGACATCTCGGTAAAGATTCTGGCTGGAGTCATGATCGTTCTAATGACTGCATCACAGTTCATCACCCAGAAGCAGATCATGGCCAAGAACCAAAACCCTGAGACCATGAACAGCCAGTTCATGCAGACTCAGAAGATCTTGCTTTACGTATTGCCGCTGGTATTCCTTATTTCTGGAGTTAGCTTCCCGCTAGCCCTAATGGTCTACTGGACCGTTTCAAACTTCTGGACCATGGGGCAGCAGTTCGTTGTGATTCGCAACATGCCAACGCCAGGCTCCCCCGCCCACAAAGCTCGCCAAGAAAGACTTGCCAAGAAGGGCAAGCTTGAGGTTGAGCCAACCCTAGAGACCCTAGAAGAACAGGCAAAAGCCCAGCGCCAGCAACCGGTTGGCAAGGCTAGAGCCAAGAAAAAGAAGAAATAATGACCGAAACCAATCTTGAGCAAGAAGGCGAAATCGCCGCTGACTTCATCGAAGAGTTCCTTGACCACGCTGACCTAGATGGCGACTTGGACATTGAGATTCGCCAGAACCGGGTCTACATCTCGGTTTCCAGCGAAGAGGGCGACAACAACCTCAGCAAGATCTCAGACCCTGACACCGTCAAGGCTTTGCAGGAACTGACTCGTCTGGCAGTCCAGACCAAGACCGGCGAGATGTCTCGCCTGATCTTGGATGTTGCAGGTTCCCGTGAGGCCCGCGAAAAGCAGCTTCGAGAGCTAGTCGAGCGCACCATCAAGAAGGTCGATGAGACCGGAAACCCGGTTCACCTAAAGCCCTTGAGCTCCTATGAGCGCAAGTTGGTGCACGATTTTGCTTCCGAAGCCGGCTACTCTTCAGAGTCCGAAGGCCAGGGCAAGGACCGCCATAACGTCATCTCCAAGCCTTAATGTTTCACGTGAAACATCGGGGATAAAGTGACTCAGATCCAGTACGAAGCAGAACCAGCGGAAGCCGCTTTAGTTTTTGGCGATCGAATCAATCTGGCTCGCAAGTACACAGATCTGCTAGCGACCAATTCCGAAACACTAGGTCTGCTAGGGCCGAGGGAGCTCCCCAAGATTTGGACCAGGCACGTCCTCCACAGCGCTCTCCCCGCAGAACTAATTCCAGCCGGTAGCAAGGTTGCGGACATAGGCTCCGGGGCGGGACTCCCCGGCATTCCGCTCGCGATAGCCCTTCCAGACAGCCACTTTGTTCTGATTGAACCCATGGAGAGAAGAGCCAATTGGCTCTCCCAGGTCGCCACAGAGCTGGGTCTGACCAATGTCGAAGTGATCAGAGCAAGAGCAGAAGAGGTGGAAATCACCGATTTTGACATAGTCACTGCCAGAGCGGTCGCGGCCATGGACAAGTTGGTCAAAATGTTTACCCCGCTATTGCGAGCGGAATTCCTGGGAGTCCCGCCCCGGAGCCTATGTCCGCAACCTTGCTACCGGCTGGAATTAGTTCCGCGGGGAGAGCGC
>JBEEIU010000109.1:0-2826 GCA_041169705.1 Actinomycetota bacterium | reverse complement strand
AGACAGGCCCGAAGTAATTTCGGAGGCCTTGGGAGCTCGGTTCCCGATTGTCGCTCTCACGCTTGGTGAACTTGGAGCAGTGCTTTACAACAAAGGGACCACTACTCGGATTGAAGCGTTTGCAGCCGATGTTGTTGATGCGACGGGTGCCGGAGATGCGTTTGCTGCGGGTCTAATTGCCAATCTAATTAGAGGTAAAGATCTGGAGACTTGCGCTATCGAGGGTGCAAGAGTCGCAGCGAAGGCAGTTACTCTAGTTGGTGGCAGACCTAAGCCTCAAAAGGCTTGATTGCCAACTTGGCCAGTGGGTTTGCAATATCCAAGTGGACATCGAATTCTTCTTTCTCCAAGTCAAAAGACAATTCAGAATTTGCGGCACCAATTCCGCCGAAGGGCATCAGAAAATTATGAATTCTTTCTGACTCATACTTTGGCACCCAACCAATTAGGTAACCGCCGAGAGTAACAGCAACTGCTGTCGAGTCGTGAGGATTTTTTGGTTGGCAAATAAGTTGAGTTTGTAGTTTGACGGTTTCGTTTTCATCAATCTGCATGTGATCGGCTAGTTCTTTGAAGGCCTCTTTGTGATACTTTTCACCAACTACTCGGAAGCTGTAACTATCGTCACCCTGGATTGCGATGGCTTTCTGCATTACATAGTCAGCCAACTTTTGACTAACTTGCTTATCGATATTTTCTGAAACCATCAACTCCGTTTGCTTCTTTGAGGTTTGATCCTTCCAAATTCGATAACCAAGGACCAACAAGAACAGAGCTCCCAAGAAAAAAGCAGCGTTTTCGAATGAGCCCAGCCAGCCAACTAAAAACAGAAAACCAATGCCGTAACCGACTATTGCTAAACAACCACCCATATTTGGAATCTACTCACCACCAGAGACATCTTTCTAGCAGAACGGAATCAAGAGCCTTTTCAGGGCTGGTCTGTCGGCTTCGGCCCAATCGAGCTTTGACAAATCTGCCTCGGGAAGCCAACGAAGTTCATCGTGATCCGTTGAGGTTTTGGGCTTCGGGCTAGTGAGCTCGCAGACGTAGCAGGCCAGCTCGATGCCATTGGTAATCGAGGTGTCGAAGTGGCGAAGCACTTTGATTTCAACCCCAAGCTCTTCCCGGATTTCTCGAACTAGAGCAGTTTCATCCGATTCGCCTGCCTCTGGCTTTCCTCCGGGGAACTCCCACTTGCCAGCCATGGACTTATGGCTGGCCCGGCGGGCAACCAGAAAGCGGTCATCGCTTTGGATTATTGCGGCCACTACCCGTTGGGTCTGCATGGCACCAGACTATTGGGAGCAAGGAGCTAAGGTGTTTTGCGGAGGAAGAGTTGAAAGCCCTATTTATTCAGCATGACCATGTCTCCCCTTTGGGACCAGTGGGAGAAAGGCTGCGCCAACACGGGTTTGAAATTGAGACTCGGCTAATTGTCCCAGAGGAAAAATACCGAGACCCAAACGTGGAATTCGACTTTCCAGACGCAAGCGAATACGACCTAATAATTCCCCTTGGCGCGCCATGGGGCGCTTGGGACGATGCCTGCATTGGAAACTGGCTCACTCCCGAGCTCGCCTGGATAGCCTCGGCAATTGAGAATGATGTGCCAGTCCTGGGCATTTGCTTCGGTGGGCAATTGATGGCGAGAGCCTTGGGTGGCTCAGTTGCAAGAGGCCCCCGACCAGAACTTGGTTGGACCTACATTTTTAGTGATAACCAAGAACTTGTTTCGAATGGACCGTGGTTTCAATTTCACTACGACCGTTGGCAATTGCCTCCTGGAGCTAAGGAGATTGCTCGGACCTCGATAGCGTCGCAAGCTTTTACATACAAAAAATCTCTAGCACTCCAGTTTCACCCAGAGCTCGATGTTGAGGTTCTAGAGGGTTGGTTGATTTGGGACGGCCGCGAAGAACTGTTGGAAGACGGGCAAGATCCGGAAACTGTTCTGAAGCAAACTCATGCTCTAGCGAAAGACTCAACGCAACGCGCCTACGATTTGGTTGACAGCTTTCTTGAAAATATTGCGGGATTACTACCCAAGAAATCCGCGAAGTAAAGCGGCGGAACCTGCGAGGTGATCTCGCATTGCACTTTGTGCTTCTATGGAATTTCCTTGGAGAATCGCACTGATGATTTTCTCGTGCTGTTCATTCGAGTGGGCAATGTTTGGCGGAAGCAGTGGAATTTGATCCAAGAGTTCGTTTACTCGCATTCTAGAAAATGCAACCTCAGTAACTAATTTTCCTGAACCAGTAACCTCGGCAATCAGCAAATGAAGCCGTGAATCTAGTCTGCGGTAATCACTTGGTTTTGCAGAACTTGTTTCTTGGTGAGCGCTCCAAAGAGCCGCTCGAATTTCTTTCGATAGCTCGGCACCAGCTGCGGCATAAGCCGCACCGCATTCGACAACCTCTCGGAACGTTAATACGTCTTGAATTTCACTCTGGCTAGCGGCGCTAGTCGTTGCTTTTTCGACCGGAAGCTTGTCTGCGACGAAGGTCCCACCGTAACGGCCTCTTCGAATTACTAGAAAGCCTGCTTCGGCAAGTGAACTGGTTGCTTCGCGGATTGTGTCGCGGGAAACATCGAGCATTGTCGCAAGATCTCGCTCACCCGGAAGTCTGTCTCCTGGATGAGCGAGCCCTAAGCGAATGGTTTGCAGCAGTCGCTCGACCGTTTCCTCAAAAGCATTTCCACTTCGAATCCTCTTGAGTAGCAGAGAACTATTGCCCAGCTCAGCTGGGACAAGCTCCCCGACCTGATTCATCTTTATAGCGGAGTTACGTAGTGTCCGGAGATTCCACCATCAACCAAGAA
>JBEEIU010000108.1:0-13067 GCA_041169705.1 Actinomycetota bacterium | reverse complement strand
CGGAAAAGTCGTTGCCATTAATCGCGACAGGTCGACCTTCCTTGAAGGTCAGTTTGACGTCCTCGCTTGCTATCTTCACACCCTCGTCAAAGAAACGAACTCCCATGATTGGTTCGACGATTTCTAGTGAAGTTGAAAGTTCCTCGAGACTCTTGGCTTCGTGTGTAGCACCCAAGATATTTGCATCGGTGGAGTAAGCCTTTTCTTTAGAGGCGCGGTAGGGAAGCTTCCGATCCAGTAACCACTGGGACATCTCCTGGCGGCCACCGAGTTCATTCACGAAGTCTTGGTCTAACCAGGGTTTGTAAATCTTTAGGTTCGGGTTTGCAAGCAATCCATATCTGTAGAAACGCTCTATGTCATTTCCCTTGTACGTACTGCCATCGCCCCAGATCTCAACACCATCGGTCTGCATCGCTCTGACAAGCATGGTTCCGGTGACAGCTCTGCCAAGCGGAGTCGTATTGAAGTACTGCTTTCCGCCAGTGCGAATGTGAAAAGCACCACAAGCAATCGCTGTCAGACCTTCTTCGACAAGTGCCTTTTTGCAGTCAACCAGCTGAGCTCCCTCGGCGCCATACTCTTTGGCACGGTCGGGAATCGAATCAATATTGTCCTCGTCGTACTGTCCCAGGTCTGCCGTGTAGGCATAAGGAATCGCTCCCTTTTCCCGCATCCAGGCAACGGCAACAGAAGTGTCTAGGCCACCGGAGAAGGCAATTCCAACCTTTTGGCCCACTGGGAGAGAAAAAAGTACTTTCGACATCTTTACAAGGGTAGTGAATCCTGCAATGAAAATGGTGAAAACCCTGTTGAATCAAGCTGTGAAGAAAAGAACCAAGGTGATTCTCGGGGTAACCCTGGGTGTCTTGCTCGTTGGTCCATTTCTGGTGCCAGTGCAATCAAGTGGGACCTTGAGCTCAGCGCAGGCTCTTCAAACTGTCCCTGGTTTGGAACCCAACTTCCTTGAAGTTCAGGGGCAGCAGGTTCACTATGAAATTAGTGGCTCAGCCGAGAGCTCTCGCCTGATCTTGCTACTTCATGGCTTTGGTGCTTCGAGTTTTTCTTGGGAAAGAGTTATTGAACCCCTAGGGGACGAGGCCCTGGTGATTGCCTACGACAGAGCCGGATTTGGTTTCACGGATAGGCCAACTCAGTGGTCACAGGAGAACCCTTACGGTTCTGAGGGCCAAAAGCTCGTGATCGATGCGTTTATTGAAACTTTCGGTGCAGGCAAAGAAGTAGTAATGGTTGGTCACAGTGCTGGGGGACTACTAGCTGCCGACTACGCAATTTCAAATCCTGAAAAGGTTGACCAGCTGGTTTTGTTTGCCCCGGCGATTGGAACAGCTGGTGGCGGGTCGAGTTGGCTCAGCGCGCTTGTATCTATTCCGCAAATCAATCACTTGGGACCGTTTTTGGTTTCGTCAATTTCCACATCGGGGCTGCAGATTCTCTATGACAGTTACCACAACCAAGAATTGATAACTGAGGAAACCCTAAATGGCTATACCGCACCGCTGAAGATTAAAGGCTGGGAGCGAGGTTTCTGGGAGTTTGTGAAGGCGCCCAGAAATACAGAACTCAAACTTGATAATTTGAAAATCAAGACGCTCATAATCACAGGTGATGATGACCGCATCGTTCCAACCGAGAATTCTGTCGGCTTGGCGTCAAAGATTTCTGGCGCGGAACTTGTGGTTGTTCCAAACTCGGGACATTTGACAAACGAAGAGAACCCTAAAGAATTTGTCGCCGCGGTGTTGGAATTTATCGACTAGCCCTTGGTTGCTGCTGTGTAATGCAGTGAATTCCGCCCCCCCGGGCAAACAATTCTGTTGCATCAACTAGGACCACCTCGCGGCCGGGATACGCTTCGCGAATTTTCGCTTTTGCCTCTTTATCTTTGGCATCGTTGAAACTGCAGAGAATTACCCCGTTATTCACCGTGTAGTGATTGATGTAGCTGTAGTCAACGAAACCTTCGTGATCTGAGAGCACCTCCGGGGCTTCGATCGCCATCGTTTCAAAACCGGCTCGCATGAACACCTCTCGAACTTCCTGGCTAACCAGATAGTCGGGGTGATTTGGATTTCTCTGGTCGTGATAGAGCACGGTGTTGTTAGGAGCGAAGCACGCGACTATGTCGATGTGTCCTCTCGTGCCAAATTCGTCGTAGTCCCTTGTAAGACCGCGCTTGATCCAGATTGCCTGGTGGGTGCCAAGTTTTTCGTGAATTTCTTTTTCTATCTCTGCTTTGCTCAGATGTGGGTTTCTCCCTGCTCCCTGCTGCACGGTTTCGGTTAGCAGCACAACACCATTGGAAGAAACGTGGATTCCGCCACCTTCGTTCACGAGCTCTGAAGGCAAGTGAGTAGCCAAGCTCAACTTTGAAATTTCACAAGCAATCTTCGAATCCTTGTCCCAGCTCGCCCATGATTGGGCACCCCAGCCGTTAAAAATCCAGTCAACAGCACCGAGTTCCCCTTGGTCGTTCAAGACGAAGGTCGGCCCGATGTCTCGCATCCATGCGTCGTTCAGGGGAAGTTCAAAAAGTTCAATTTCCGAGCTGAGGAGCTTCTTTGCTTGATTCTCGTCACCTGGATTTATCACCATCGAGACTTTTTCGAATTCTGAAACAGCGTTGGCGACATTTGCCCAAGTTTGCCGAGCGGTTTGTTCGTCAGTGGGGCTTTCGCCCAGTGTGTAACCGGAGGTAGGGAAAGCCATCCAGGTTCGCTCGTGTGGGTGCCATTCCGGCGGCATCTTCCAGGTCATGCGATTCCTGCGATTCCACCGTCTACACCCTTGCCATCCAAACCTCGAGGATTTCTAACCGGCTCAGTCAGTTTTGCGTAACTGTCAGGTCTCCTGGTGGCAAAAAATGGAAATAGATCCAGCCAGTCTCTGCGCAAATCAAGATCGAGATCTGCGATCAATACCTCATCGCCCTCCCGAGCGGCTCGGGCGAGAATGCGACCGTAGGGGTCGGCGATGAAAGAGCTGCCATAGAAGTTCACAATTCCTTCATTGCCCCAGCGATTGGGAACCACCATGAACAATCCGTTAGCGATTGCATGTCCAATGATGGTTTGTCGCCAAAGTGGTTCGGTATCAAATTGCGGATGGTCTGGCTCTGAACCAATCGCGGTTGGGTAGCAGAGTATGTCAGCACCATTGAGTCCGTAAATTCTCGCAACTTCGGGGAACCATTCGTCCCAACAAGTCGGAAGTCCAAGTCTGGGTTTTCCGCTCAACTCCAATTCATAGATCGGATACGGCTCTTTGTCACTTGGCCCTGGTTGAAAATACTTGTCTTCGAAGTAGCCTTCCGTAACTGGAATATGCATCTTTGGCGTGCGTCCGATTAGTTTCCCATCCGACCTAACCATGATTGCGGTGTTCAGTCCTCGACCATCGGCAAATCCAGTAGCTTCAAAAAGCGAGGCGTGAATCGTAATTCCCAATTCGCTGGCAAGTGAGCTAATAAAACTTTGAGTGTTTCCACCCAAAAGCGGCTCTGCGGTTTCGGCGGGAACTCCGGTCGGACAAACATCCGCTGGGTAGCGCGAGAGGGTCAACTCGGGTAGAAACACAATTTCCGCATTGTTGGTTGCAGCAATTCGGATTGCTTTTTCCAGATTTGCCTTGTGTTCACGTTCGTCACTTCGCCAGCTCACTTGGACAGCAGCCACTCGGACACTGCCGCGTTGTGGGGCGCTCACTCTTGAAGGAGGGGGAAGTTTGTCGGCAATAGTCAGTTTCATGTTTACCTCATCGTCTCCAGAATCTTGACCAGATCATCGAATCTAGTTCTGGGGTTCACAATTGCAAAGCGGGTGTTTGGTTTGCCCCTGTGACTGGACGGAACCACGAATGCGAAGCCGGCTGCTAACAACTGGGCAGACCAACTTTCATATTCGGACTGCGTCCAACCGAGTCGTTCGAAAACAACCACCGAAAGTTGCGGTCTGCGCACCAAGCGCAAATAATCCCTGCTCTCAATTTCCTGCGAAATCTTCATGGCCAGATCGATGTTTGCCCTGACGGCCTCTCGGTAGGCAGCAATGCCATGCGTGGCGAGTGAGAACCACATCGGTAATCCGCGAACCCTTCGGGTCAGATTGAACGCATAGTCAGATGGGTTGAAGTCTCCTGACTCATTCAGAGTCTCCAGATACTCACCGTGTTGCGTGTGAACTTCTTTGGCGAGCATGGGATCTCTATAAACCAGTGCGCAAGCATCAAAGGGTGCATAGAGCCACTTGTGTGGGTCGACAATAAATGAGTCTGCATGCTCAACTCCGCGATACATATGTTTGTGCTCAGGGGAGAGGATCCCGGCCAAACCGTAAGCTCCGTCAACGTGGAACCAGAGTGAATTGCTTGTCGCAAATTCCGCAAGCTCATCAAGCTTGTCAAGAATTCCGAAGTTTGTGGTTCCTGCAGTTCCAACAACTGCGAAAGGAGTTAGCCCAGATGAAACAGCTTCCTCATAGGCCTTGGCAACTTGTATGTGGCCAATACTCCCAGATTCACCGGCATCCGCGGCAACGGTCTTTACACCCATTACTTTGGCGACGGACTTTATAGAGCTATGAGATTCCGAGCTGCAGAGGATTGCGAAGTCTTTATCGCCAAGCTTCTTTTTGGCTTGCTCTCTGGCAACCACGAGCGCCGAAAGATTTCCCAGAGTTCCGCCCTGAACAAAAACTCCACCGGCTGATTCCGGAAGTCCACACTCGGAAGCGAGAAAACTTAGAACTTGATTCTCCGCAAATACCGCTCCAGCGCCCTCCATCCATGAACCGCCATAAATCGAAGAAGCCGAGACAACCAAATCGAAAAGGCTCGCGGCTTCTGTTGGCGCGGCGGGGATAAACGAAAGGTAGTTGGGGTGGTCAGTCGAGATAGTCGCGGGTGCGAGCACGTCTTTGAATATCTCTAAGGCTTTTTCGCCACCCAAACCCTGCTCAGTGAGAGTTTGGCCGGCTAGTGCAAAAAGTTCAGCGGGGGATTTAGGAGAGTCAAGAGGAACTGGATCAAAATCCATTCGTTCTTTGGCGTAATCAAAGATCTGGTCACGCAGTTTTTTTGTGGTTGGAGTTTGTCGATGCATGCGATCGAACTGCGACATCGAAATCTCCTTTGACTAGCAAAGAAGTCTAGCCAAGCGGACCTTTGTGGAAGTGATCGAACACCAGGTTCGTTCTGGTGTTGGCGACGGATGCGTTGTTTGATAGCTGCTCAAGAACGAACTCTCTGAGTTCGTCGGAATTCTTTACCGCAACGTGAACTATGAAGTCTTCATTGCCGCCCAAAAAGAAGACTTGGACAACCTGGTGGTGCTCTTTCATTTGTTTCATGAAGGTGGCCAGGTTGCTTCTGGCACCGGCGCGGAGAGTCACCGAAATAAGAGCCTCCAGTTCTAACCCAAGGGCTGCCGGGGCCA
Organism: Actinomycetota bacterium; assembly: GCA_041169705.1. Classification (GTDB taxonomy): domain Bacteria; phylum Actinomycetota; class Actinomycetes; order Actinomycetales; family Microbacteriaceae; genus Aquiluna. The sequence continues at coordinate 7,615 of JBEEIU010000108.1, read as the reverse complement.
CCTCTGCGCTGAAGCCCTTGATTACTCCGCTGGAAACCAGCCCTCTGACTCTGGCTAGGCAGGTAGAGGGGGCGATGTCGGCAGCTTGGGCCAGTTCGGCGTTCGTCATGCGCCCGTTCGAACTAAGTAGCGAGAGCAGTAGGCGGTCGGTGTCATCTAGCTGGGGGTAGCGAATATTCTTCGGTTCCATTGGTTTCAGGACCTAACTTTCTGAATATAGCGTGGCTTTTCATAGTCTAGAACAAATAATATTCAGTTCCCGAGATAAATATCGAATATATTGCCAAAATCTTCCTCAGAAATGAGGTTTCGAATGCTTGTAGGCGTACCTAAGGAAATCAAGAACAACGAAAACCGGGTGGCAATGACCCCGGCTGGAGCGCATGAGCTCGTTGTCCGTGGCCACCAGGTTGTAATTGAGAAGTCCGCGGGAGTTGGCTCCGGTTTTTCCGACTCGGATTACATTTCCGCGGGTGCAACCATTGCCTCAACCGCTGAGGAAATCTGGGCAACGGCCGAAATGATCGTCAAGGTAAAGGAGCCCATCGCTCCCGAATACGCACTTATGCGTAAAGGCCAGATTCTGTTTACCTACCTGCACCTTGCTGCATCCAAGGAATGCACAGATGCAATTTTGAATTCCGGCACTACAGCAATCGCCTACGAAACCGTTCAGCTTGCCAATCGTCAGTTGCCTCTTCTGCAACCCATGAGCGAAGTTGCCGGAAGGCTCTCGGCGCAAATTGGTGCCTATCAGTTGATGAAGACCAAAGGGGGACCGGGAATCCTTATGGGAGGTGTCCCTGGAACTGCCAGAGCGAAAGTAGTGGTAATCGGTGGCGGCGTTGCGGGAGCGGAAGCCGCCCACGTTGCGCACGGTATGGGCGCGGAAGTCACAATTATTGATCTCTCTATCCCAAGGCTTCGCGAGCTAGATGTTCGATGGAATGGCGCTGTCAACACTCGCGTATCAAACACCTTTGAAATTTCTAAAGCTTTGAAGGATGCCGACCTAGTAATCGGTTCGGTGCTGATCCCGGGAGAGCGTGCACCCAAGCTTGTTACTGACGAAATGGTGAAGAACATGAAGCCAGGATCGGTACTTGTGGACATTGCAATTGATCAGGGTGGTTGCTTTGAAAATTCCAGAGCTACTACTCACGACAATCCAACCTACGAAGTGCACGGTTCAACTTATTACTGCGTTGCGAACATGCCGGGCGCTGTTCCAGCCACTTCAACCACTGCCCTCACAAATGCGACTTTGCCTTACGTTTTAGCGCTGGCTTCCAAGGGATGGAAGAAAGCGCTGAAGGATGATGCAGCACTTGCACTTGGACTGAATGCGCACGAGGGAGCTGTGACTTACGCTGCGGTTGCCCAAGCGTTCCCAGATAAGAAGTTTGTGGAAACCAGTTCGCTGCTCTAGCTATTTGCGTTTGCGAGAGCGAATAAAAATAATGCCCACTGCAATCACTACGGTGCAGATCAGCACCCATAGCGCAATCGTTCGCTCTTGAGCGATAGTTTCGCAGGAAGTCCACCCGTCCTGCTGAATATCGGGGGTGCAGGTGGTTGGGTCGAAAAATCCAATTCCCCACGCGAGAATTCCAACCGAGGCAACGGTTGCCAGCATCGCCAAGGAGTTGTTACGCATCTTTAGTGTTCGTGGCCTTCGTGGCTTTGAGCTTCGATTTCCGCCTTTACTGCCACCATGTCCAACTCTTTTACCTTGCCAATGAGGTCTTCTAGTGCCGGAGCAGGCAGGGCTCCCGGCTGATTAAACAACAAAACTCCGTCTCGGAAGATCATCAGTGTTGGAATCGAAGATATCCCTGCCATCCCGGCGAGCTGCTGCTCTGCCTCGGTGTCAACCTTGGCAAAAGTAACCTCGGGGTGAGACTCAGACGCCTTTTCAAAAATTGGGCCGAACATTCTGCAGGGGCCACACCACTCCGCCCAGAAGTCGACCAGAGTAATTCCCTCGGAGAGCACGGTTGGCTCGAAGGTTTCCAAAGTGAGATCAACCGTTGACATTCACAAGCTCCTTGTTTTGATTTCGAGAGGTTTGAGCTACCAGTATCCCAGCAATCACGACCAAACCTCCAAGTGCTTGAGTCAGGGTTATGGTCTCGTTCAACCAAAGCAGTGCGACCAAGAAGGCTAGAACAGTCTCGCTAGTGGCAATAATTCCCGCCAGAGTCGCACTTAGATGCCGAAGTGATAAATAACTAAAAGCCATTGGGAGGAAAGATCCCATAACTCCAAGCCAAATCAATAGCAACCAAAGCGGTAAGGAAATCGAATCAAGCGAACCACCCAGGTTCACTAGCCCACCAAGTCTGTCGAAATCAAAGTTTGGAAGATTTGCTAGCGGCAAGAAAAACAAAGTGGAGAAACCCATGCCGTATGCCATGGCAACGTTGGTTGGGAGCCAACGCTGCACTCTCTCAACGCTGAGGAAGTAGATAGTCAAACAGGCTGCTGCAGCAGCACCAAAAAGCAGGCCAACAGGATTGAGTTCATTGTTGAAAATGTTGGCTACTACCGCCAAGCCACCCAGCACCAAAATCGCACCGAGCCAAATCTGAGGCTTTACCTTTTCTTTGAAAAGAATTACAGCAACTATTGGCACCCACAGCACAGCCGTGTATTCGATAAGCAGGGCAATGCCAATTGGAAGCAGGGCAACGGCCTGGGAGTAGGTGTACTGGAGCATTCCAACTCCAATGATTCCCACGGCCGCGAGTTGCGGAAGTTTACGGATCGGAACCCTTAGGGCGTCTCGATTGCTGACCAGTGCCCAAGCAAAGGCAAATAGACCGGCAGAGAGTGCCCTTATAAATACAACTTGTTCCGCTCCAATTCCCGAAGTGATAATCACCTTGGTGGTGGAGGCATTGATTCCAAAAAGAAGCGAAGCGGCTAGAGCAAAAAGCACTCCCAACAATGGGTTTTTATGAGCCACTTAGTTTCCAACTCTCAATAGCCAATTCGGCCATCTTCAGTCTATGCCTCTGCTGGAATCCTCTCGGATAGCCGAGGTTTACCGAATAGGACTTAACCTATTGGCATGAAAACTTTTGTTCTTGGTGGTGGCTGTTTCTGGTGCTTGGATTCGGCATATGTTAACTTCAAAGGGATTCACGAGGTAACTTGCGGCTATGCCGGAGGCACCTTGGACAATCCTTCCTATGAGCGAGTCTGTGACGGAAATACCGGACACTCGGAAGTCGTTTCGGTCACATTTGATGAAAGCGTAATCTCACCTGATCAGGTGATGGACATATTTTTCACGCTCCACGATCCAACCCAGCTGAACCGTCAAGGCAATGATGTGGGCACTCAGTATCGAAGCTCTATCTTTTATGCAAACGAGGAAGAAAAGGCTTACTTTGAAAGCCAAATTGAAAATGCAAAAAGTCTTTGGGGGCAGGGAGTTGTCACTACTCTTGAGCCCTTGACTAAGTTCTGGCCTGCGGAGGAATACCATCAGGACTTTTTTGCAAAGAACCCGAATCAGGGTTACTGCGTTGCCGTTGTAGCCCCAAAGGTCGCAAAGGTAAAAAAGAGTTTCCAAGATCTTTTGAAATAGTAGAAGTTATCCACAGATTCACAAACTCCGCACCTGTCCTTTTTAGTTTTTGTCACACTGACTCTCACTCCGTGAGAAAGGACAAAAATGACAGAGCAAATTACAGTTTCGGGACTTGTAGCAACATCACCTAGACATCTGGTTACACCGGATGGACTCCCAATCACCTCGTTTCGTCTAGCCGCTGCTCACAGGCGATACGACAAAGCTGCACGGAGGTGGATTGAGTCTGACACTAACTGGTTCACCGTTTCATCTTTCAGACAGCTGGCAACCAACAGCTCTTCCAGTTTGAACAAGGGTGACCGTGTTGTAGTAACCGGGAAGCTAAAGATTCGTGATTGGGACAACGGTGATCGTTCGGGCACCTCGGTCGAAATTGAAGCAGACGCTATAGGTCACGACTTAAGTTGGGGGACTGCAGAATTTGTCCGAACCACAGTTTCGAGCCAGCTGGACCCAGAAGAGGAAGAAGAGCAAGAGCTAGTTCCGGCATAGATCCCACAAGCCGGTCGACCACTCCTGCCCCCAATTGGATTAGGTCGACCACAATCCCTCTTCACTCGCGACAATATAGAGCCGAGCATGGCCAAATTATGCGGATAAACTATCCGTCAGTTGCGAGTGAAGAGGGATTTTCCATTCGCAAACACTTCCGAGGGAAAAGCAAATGGCCGAATTTATCTATCAAATGATTAAGGCGCGCAAAGCGCATGGCGACAAGGTCATTCTGGACGATGTCACCTTGGCCTTTTATCCCGGCGCGAAGATAGGCGTTGTTGGTCCAAATGGTGCGGGTAAGTCATCTGTTTTGAAGATCATGGCTGGTTTGGATACTCCGTCTAATGGGGAGGCTCGACTAAACCCCGGTTCCACGGTGGGAATCTTGATGCAGGAACCCCCGCTGGATGAAACCAAGACGGTCCTGGGCAATGTTGAAGAAGCGGTCAAGGACACCAAGCAGAAAATTGAACGCTTCAACCAAATCTCGGCAGAGCTTGCAAACCCCGACGCTGACTATGACTCGCTGCTTGCAGAGATGGGCGAGCTTCAAGAGCAAATCGATCATGTCGATGGCTGGGATCTTGACAATCAACTCGAGCAGGCCATGGACGCGCTTCGTTGCCCGCCTTCAGATATGCCGGTGACTCACTTATCCGGAGGAGAACGCAGACGCGTGGCGCTCTGCAAGTTGCTACTAGAAAAACCCGACTTGCTTCTTCTCGACGAGCCCACAAACCACCTTGATGCAGAGAGCGTGCTGTGGCTCGAGCAGCACTTGGCAAAGTATCCGGGTGCGGTCCTCGCGGTCACTCACGATCGGTATTTCCTAGACAATGTTGCGCAGTGGATTTTGGAGCTAGACCGAGGCCGTGCGTTTCCCTACGAGGGGAATTACTCCACTTACCTTGAGAAGAAGCGCGAACGCCTTGAGGTTCAAGGAAAGAAAGACGCCAAACTCGCGAAGCGTCTTTCAGACGAACTCGAATGGGTCAGATCTTCACCCAAGGCCAAGCAAACAAAGTCCAAGGCTCGACTTGCCCGCTATGAGGAGATGGCTGCAGAGGCTGACAAGACTCGCAAGTTGGATTTCGAAGAGATTCAGATTCCTCCAGGACCACGACTGGGAAATGTCGTCATCGAGGCAAACAAAATCTCTAAGAGTTTTGACGGAAGACCACTATTCACGGACTTGAGTTTCAGTCTGCCGAGAAATGGAATTGTTGGAATTATCGGTCCTAACGGTGTTGGAAAATCAACTCTCTTCAAGTGCATTACAGGAATTGAGAAGCTGGACTCTGGGGATTTGAAGATAGGTGAAACGGTAACCATCAGTTACGTTGACCAAGGAAGAGCGGGTATTGACCCAAACAAGACCCTCTGGGAAGTTGTTTCAGGCGGACTTGATTTCATGCAGGTCGGCCAGGTGGAAATGCCCTCTCGTGCCTATGTCGCAGCCTTCGGCTTCAAGGGGCCCGATCAGCAGAAAAAGGCGGGGGTACTCTCCGGAGGAGAACGTAACCGACTAAACCTCGCACTTACTCTCAAGCAGGGAGGCAATCTTCTATTGCTTGACGAACCAACAAATGACCTGGATGTCGAAACGCTTTCCTCGTTAGAAAATGCCCTAGGTGAGTTTCCGGGTTGTGCGGTTGTTATTACTCACGATCGCTGGTTCTTGGACCGAGTAGCGACTCACATACTTGCCTATGAGGGAACTGACGAGAAACCGGACAATTGGTATTGGTTCGAAGGAAACTTTGAGGCTTACGAAGAGAACAAGATCTCTCGCCTTGGACCGGAAGCTGCTAAGCCCCACCGTTCCGCATACCGCCGACTCACCCGCGACTAATCTTGGCCAATTCTTTCCTGCTCACAGATCCGGCTACTCGCTCGGATCTTGAGAAGTTTCTGAATAGGGCGAAGAGACTCGACAGCAACGGGGCTGTCCGCCTAAAGGCTTTCGGCGAAGTCCTTACGGCAACAGTTGCACCTATATATAACTCATCAATACTTGGAAATGACCCCACCATCTTGGGGATGAGAGTCGCAAAACTCTCTGAGCCAAGCGATGGCGATGTGGTGGCATCCCTGGGATCCATCCTTGAAAGACTCGCCGGTAAAGACCTGACGCTCTCGTGGCCGCCGAGCCGAGAAGTGGTTCCATGGGCAGGCATTTCCCCACCCCAGTCGGGTTGGGAACATTTGGGCGAGATCTCCGCGATCGAAATATCAGAAATCGCAAAGGCTGGAATTGAAGAGGTTGCCGCTTCAGTACCCCAAGACACTGGCGCAAGTTTGGTGCAAAAAGTCAGGTCAAACGTGTGGGGGAGAAGCTTTGGTGAATTTGGTTTACCCCAAGGGGTTTGTTTTGGCCTGTTGGGACTTGGCTTTTTAGAAAATGGACAAGAAGTAAAGGTCTATGCCAATCAAAACTGGCGAAGACTCTCAAGTAGCTTTGGACACGTTCTCACGAAACTGAGTTAGTCCTCGAAAGTGTTGAGCATGGCGTGGGCAGCTCGCTGCAGATAATCCCAAAGTTCATCACGATCTATTTGTGCAAGATCAAGAGAATTCACTGCTGCTTCCATGTGAAGTAGCCATCTGTCTCGGGCTTGCGGATTTATCTTGAATTCGAAATGCCTCATGCGGAGCCTAGGGTGGCCTCGTTCTTGCTGGTAAGTGTCAGGCCCGCCCCAATACTGCTCGAGAAACATTCTTAGTCTGCGCTCAGCTGGACCTAGATCTTCTTCGGGGTACATCGGTTTGAGAATCTCATCTGATGCAACACCCTTATAAAATTCGGCGGCTAACTTTTCAAATACTTGAGCGCCACCGACGCGATCGTAAAAAGAGTTTTGTGACAATTACTTCTGCGTTGAGTTTCCGACTTTGAGTATCTCGCCATTTCTGACATACCAAAGTGCACCGGTTCTATCTCTTACCTGCGTAACGCGAAGTCCAACTCTCTCGACTTCGCCCTCGACTCCATCTAGGTTCACCTTGTCGCCAACCCCATACTGATCTTCGAACACGATAAATATTCCGCTGATTACATCTTTTACTAACGCTTGACCACCAAAACCAATTGCAGCTCCAAGGATTGTCGTTACGGCAATCAGAGCACCGGTGTCGACTCCGAGTTCGGAAAGAATCATTACGGTTGCCGTTATTGCGATGCCCCAGGTTGCCAAGTTGTCCAAGATCGAAGCCATGGTTGCGGTTCTAGCCAATACTCGCTGCTCAGCAAGAATTCCTTTGGTCTCGGAAGTCTTTGCGATCGACTTCACGAGGCGATTACTTGCGACCTTGATGACGATTCTCATGGCGATAGCGACTGCGACTATTGCAGTGATTCGGATTGGGGTTTGCCAGGTTGTCAGAAACTCTTGAAATTCCATCAGATGTCGACTTTCTGCGCGGCTAGGGCTCTCTCTAGGTTGGCAAGGTTTTCAACCAGAATGCGTCGGAGCGCTGGTTTTTCGAGAATTTCCGGCTTGTTTATCAAAGCCTTGGTCG
>JBEEIU010000107.1:0-7871 GCA_041169705.1 Actinomycetota bacterium | reverse complement strand
AACTGGAGTGCGAATTGAGCAGTTGGAGCTGTCGAAGGTAGATGAAACCAGCCAACCAGTAAAGGCCGATTCCCCACCAGGCGAAAGCCCAAGCTATGGGCAAGATCAAAGATTGGAACTGCGGCAAGACGTCAGCAAGTAGCTGAAGAGGGAGGGCATAGAGGAGTGAAAAGGTTCCAGCTTTACCTACAAAGTGAACCGGGAGTGCGCCGTAACCCTTGCTCGCCAGAAATGGATAACCCACCAGTAGCAGCACATCACGAGCAATAATGACGATTGCGAACCAGGCCGGAATGTTGCCATTCACGGTTAGCCCTATCAGCGTGGCAAATATGTATAGCCTGTCCGCAGCTGGATCTAGTAGCTTCCCCAGCTGGGTTATCTGATTGAACTTTCTGGCAATAAATCCATCGAGCCAGTCTGATGCTCCCGCCACCAAAAGCACAATCAAAGCAAAGCCCAATTGATCTACCAAAAGTAAGTAGAGGAAAACCGGCACCAAAAGAAGGCGCAGAGCACTCAGCGCATTGGGAATATTGATTTCCTCTTTGGAGAGTGCCATGAAGCGATTCTAGGCGGGCCAAATTGGATTCACCTTTATAACAGTCGGGCTGGCGGGATTTGAACCCACGACCCCTTGACCCCCAGTCAAGTGCGCTACCAAGCTGCGCTACAGCCCGCTTTGATAAAGCCTAGCTCAGGAGACTACCTCCCGCGCTTACGCTTCTCTCTTACTCGAACTCCAATTTCAATTGGAGAGCCTTCAAAACCATATGTCTCGCGGAGTCTGCGAATAATGTAGCGGCGGTAACCAGCCTCAATAAATTCGGTCGCGAAAATCACAAACTTAGGTGGTCGCGCAGCGACCTGGGTTGCAAACAAAATTCGTGGTTGTTTTCCACCGCGAATCGGATGTGGGTTTGCAGCCTGAAGCTCCTGAAGGAATGCATTTAGTTTTCCGGTTGGAATTCTCTTGTCCCAGGACTCTAGTGCGAGTTCGAGCGCAGGAACAAGTTTTTCCAGATGACGGCCAGTGAGAGCCGAGATGTTTACCCGAGGTGCCCAGTCAACGTGAGCAAGATCTCGTTCAATTTCCTTTTCTAGGTAGATCCTGCGCTCATCATCAAGTTGATCCCATTTATTGAAGGCAAGGACTAGTGCCCTGCCTGAATCAAGAGCGAGCTGAACTATTCGAATATCTGCTTCAGAAATTGTTTCAGTAACGTCAAAAAGCACGACTGCGACTTCTGAGCGCTCTAGTGCAGCTGCTGTCCTGAGCGAAGCGTAAAAATCAACGCCTTGCTGCTTGTGCATTCTGCGACGAATACCTGCGGTGTCGACAAATCGCCAAACTTTTCCAGCAATCTCAACTTGCTCGTCGATTGGATCCCGCGTTGTTCCGGCAAGGTCATTCACCACAGCGCGATTTGTTCCGGTCGCCTTATTCAGAAGCGAAGACTTTCCAACGTTGGGGCGCCCTATCAAGGCCACGCGGCGTGGGCCAAAGTATTCATCCTGCGCGACCCCGGATTTCTGAGGCAAAACTTTCAGTACCTTGTCGAGCAGGTCCGCTACTCCCCTACCGTGTAGCGCCGAGACTGGGTTCGGCTCTCCAAGTCCCAGGTTCCAAAGCGGGGCAACTTCTGGCTCTAAATGAGCGTCATCAATCTTGTTTGCAACCAGGAAGACTGGTTTTCCACTGGAGCGGAGCATCTTTACAACTGCTTCATCTGATGCGGTAGCGCCTACCAGCGCATCCACCACAAATAGAACCGCATCGGATAGATCAACGGCGATTTCGGCCTGCTCAGCCACAGAAGCATCAATCCCCTTGGCGTCACGCTCCCAGCCCCCGGTGTCCACCAACGTAATTGGCCGACCATTCCATTCGGCCTTGTAAGAAACACGGTCTCTGGTAATTCCGGGCTTATCCTCGACAACCGCTTCTCTTCTGCCGAGAATTCGATTTACCAAAGCTGACTTCCCAACATTTGGACGACCAACGATTGCCAAAACAGGTGGCGCCGGGCGATACGCACCTAATTCCTCAAAATCCAGTTCCCCAGATAGAAGCGCAATGTCTTCGTCATCAAGTTCGTAAGTGTCTAGTTCGTCGCGCATTAAATCCGCGCGAGCCAAATCCTCGGGACTTGGCTCCCACTCTTTTTCTGTTTCAGACATTTATTCTCAAATCAATAAGCGCAACTAGGGCTGCAACACTTTCTTTGAAGTCTAGGTCAGAAGTGTCCAAGAGGGTCACCCCAGGAGCTGGAATCATGAACTGAGCAACCTTGGAATCAGAACTGTCGCGTTCCTTTAAGTTCTCCGCAGTCTCGGTTTCTTCGAGGCCTCTTCTTCTCAGCCTCACCGCTTCAGAGGCTGTCAATAAAACACGTACCTGGGCGTCGGGCGCGACAACTGTCGCGATGTCTCGCCCTTCCACAACAATTCCTGATTTCTCACAAGAGTTGATTCGGTTTTGAGCATCTTGCAATTGAAGAGCGCGGACCAGAGGCTCTCTTGCATATTCACTGACACGTTCAGCCACCATCGGTGTGCGAATTACCTCAGTAATGTCTTCCCCATCGAGAGTCAGAAACTGATGTTTAGGGTCCAGGGAAATTTCATAGTCAAAGCTTTCAATCAGTTGTTGCAGGCTCATTCCGTGATTGTTGATAGCGTGCAATGTGAAAGCTCGGTAACCTGCCCCGGTGTCGAGGTATCCAAAATCTTTTTCTACTGCAGCGGCTTTTGATACGGAGGATTTTCCCGAGCCAGCTGGGCCGTCTACAGCCACAACAAATTTGCTCACTAGACCAACCGCCAACCATTCTTTGTAAGTTCAGAGGCTAGGCGCTCTTGAGCTTCGGGCAATACCTGCACTTCGGCCAATCCAATTTGCGCGCCCGGAGAGTGCTCGAGTTTTAGATCTTCGATGTTCACACCAATCGAACCTATGAAAGTCAATAGTGAAGCTAACGCTCCCGGGCTATCGTCGATGATTACGGTCACTGTTGCGTAATTTGAGTACTTGCCTCCGTGCTTACCGGGAATTCGTTCTACACCGCTGTTTCCCTCAGACAGGGTGGTGTGTAGCTTGGCAAGAGAACCACTCTGTTCAATTTGTTCGATTGTATTCGCAATCTCAGCCAAACGTCCCGCAACTGACTTCAAGTGCGGTGCGATTGCCTTTGCATTTCTTGAAAGAATCTGCATCCAAAGTTCGGGGTCGGAACTTGCAATCCGGGTCGTGTCTCGCAAGCCCTGCCCCGCCAAAGATAGGTCAGCGGCACTTCCAGAAACCAACTCTGCTGCAAGGGCAGATGAAACCAATTGAGGAAGATGTGAGACCAACGCAACCGCAGAGTCATGCTCCGCGGTAGACATTTCAATTGGAAGTGAGCCAACCGCCAACGCCAACTCCCTAACAAGTTCTACTCGCTCTTGGCTATTGTCCGACCGAGAGGTGATAACCCAGGGGCGCGCAAAGAAAAGATCAGCACGACCGCTCGCAGGTCCGCCCTTTTCTCTACCCGCCATTGGGTGCGAACCAACATAGCGCTCAAGGTTTTCCGCGCCGAGTTCACGAAGTTCTTCTAGAACTGCGCCCTTTACAGATGCCACATCGGTCACTACTGCGTCAGGGTGATTTCTAAGTTCTCGAGAAATAGTTTCCGCAGTTGCGTCCGGAGGCACGCAAACCACTACAAGATCAGGATTCTGATTTGAAAATTCTTCACCGGCTCCGTATTCAATGGCTAATCGCAAGTTGGCCTTTGAGCTGTCCGAAAGAAAACAGGTAATGCCCTTTCGCATCAATGCCAAGCCAAGGCTTGAACCCAAGAGTCCAGCCCCAACTATCTTTACGCTTTGGATTTTGCTCACTGAGCCAAGTCCCGGCGAAGGTTGATTGCACCTCGGAGATAAATATGTTGAATTTCGCCCCTGGTGAGGTTGGTATTGGCGTGCATCATGAGCCTAATAACCCTCGGCATGGCTCCCTTAACGTCCATCTCGACCGCACACATCAGAGGAACATCTCCGAGCCCTAGTTCCCTGGCCGCCAAAGCTGGAAACTCAGATGTTATGTCTGGGGTGGCACTGAACCAAATTGAAATCAAGTCCGCTGCGTCTAAGTTATTCGCGTGCATGACCTTGGTGACCAGTTCAGCGGTTGACTGCAGCAAGTGACTGCGTTCGTCAGAGTCGAGTTGAATAGCGCCGCGCAATGCTCTAACAGCCATAATCAGCGCTTCTTTCTGGACTCGGATCCTTTTTGAGCTGCCTCAAGCAGCAAGCTGATTTCAAGTTTACCCAGTTCCCTGAATTGACCGGGCTTTAGATTTCCCAGCCTTAGCGGACCAAAACTCTTTCGGGTTAGGTCTAAAACCGGGAATCCCACAGCTTCGAGCATCCTTCTTACAATTCGGTTCTTGCCCGAGTGCAGGGTTAACTCGATTAGCGAGCTTTGCTCCGAAACATCGAGGATTCTTGCCGAGTCGGCCTTTTGCAGTCCGTCCTCGAGCTTCACGCCGTCCAACAGCTTCTGGATTGCGATCCGGTCGATCTTTCCTCGCACCTTGGCAACATACAGTTTTTCGATTCCAAAGGAAGGGTGTGCCAGGGCATGTGCCAAATCTCCATCGTTGGTCATTAGCAGAATTCCGGTTGTCTCGGAGTCCAAGCGACCAACGTTAAACACGCGGTCGTAACCCAAAAAGAATGAGGATAAGTCTGGCCTTCCGTTCTCGTCTGACATGGTCGAAACCACGTTCTTAGGTTTGTGAAAAGCGAGATATACCCGATCTGGATCTAGCTGAATGGGTCGGCCATCGACCTGAACCTGATCCACCTCGGGATCGATTCTTGTTCCCAATTCACGGATGACCTTGCCGTTTACTTTTACTCGCCCTTGAACAATGAGTTCCTCGGATGCTCTGCGAGATGCAACGCCAGCCGACGCGAGTACTTTTTGCAGTCGAACCTTAGTTTCAGGACTCGATGTCATCTTGCCCTGGGAGGTATGGGGAAATGTGTGGCAACTCATCAAGGGAGTTGATTCCCAGAAGTTCAAGTAGCTGTTCGCTTGTACCAAACATAACTGCACCAGTTTCCTCATCGGTGTAAATCTCCACCACAAGACCACGAGACATCAGGGTTCTGACAACACCGTCCACATTCACCCCGCGAATTGAAGAAATCTGTCCGCGTGAAATTGGTTGACGGTAGGCAATCACAGCCAGAGTTTCTAGCGCTGCCTGGGTTAGTTTTGAAGGATTTTCGTTTGCAACAAGCTGTCTAACGGCCCAATCGTGTTCAGACCTCACATAGATTCGGTAACCGCCTCCAACCTCCCGAATTTCGAATCCGCGACCAAGCCCTTCGTTTGCTTGTGCGTACTCTTCAGTTAGTGCTTCAAGCTCTTGTTTTACCACCGCGATTGGAGTCTCCAATGCACCTGCAAGCGTGACCAAATTCAGTGGAGTTTCTGCAACGGAAAGAATTGCCTCGAGTGCGGCCCTAATTCTTAGATCAGTTTCCATACTGCTCTCCTAACTGAGCTAAGTCTTCGTCCGAGAAGTTAACCGCTTCCCAAGTGACCATGAAGTCCGTGAAGGGGTTGTCTTGTTGGAAGCCGATGGCACCGATTCGGTACAGCTCCAATAGACCCAAGAATCTTGCCACTAATTCGGCTCGATCCTTGCTATCTGCGATTAGTTCCCGGAAACTCAGCCTGTTTTGGCTTCTAAGTCGATTCACCATAATTTGTGACTGCTCACGAATGCTCACCTTTGGAGCGTGCAGGTGAGTAAGCCCAACGCCCGGGATCACTTTAGGAGTCAGGGCCTCTTCAGCGAGCTTCGCAAATTCAGTGACTGACAGAGTCCAAACTAGCTCAGGCCTTGATTCGCGGAACTTATCCTCCAGGCGAACCGCCCTGGGAATTCGCTTGCTTTCAAGTTCAAAAGTAGTGTCAAACCAAGATGCCATTTCTTTGTAGGCGCGGTATTGCAAAAGTCTGGCGAAAAGTAAGTCCCTAGCTTCGAGAAGCGCAACATCTTCAGCGTCCACAACCTCGCCCTGCGGTAGCAGGCTAGCTATCTTCAAATCCAGCAGAGTTGCGGCCACGACCAAAAATTCGCTCGCGCTGTCAATTTCTTTTTCGGGATCCAAAAGCTTTACGTATTGCAAAAACTCGTCGGTAACTTTAGCCAACGCAACCTGAGTGATGTCAAGTTCATGTTTACCAATCAAGCGAAGCAGCAAATCAAAGGGGCCGTCAAAGATTCCTAGATTTACTTGAAAATCAATTTCCGATTCAAGCTGCACAGCCACGCTGAACCAGCTCTCTCGCTACACGCTTGTATGCCTTTGCAGCATCAGAATCGGGGGCAAACTTTGTGATTGGCTTTCGAGCCACTGACGCATCAGGAAACTTTACGGTGCGACCGATTGCAGTCTGAAACACCTGTCCGGGGAAAGCTTCCTTCAGCCTGTCTAGAACTTCTCTTGAGTGAAGAGTTCTGGCGTCGTGCATGGTTGGAATCAAACCGTCTAGTTGCAAAAGTGGATTGGTGCGCGCCTTAACCTTGTCAATAGTCTGAATCAGCAGCGCTACACCGCGCAGCGCAAAGAACTCGGTTGCCATTGGTATCAATACGCCATGGGCTGTTGTTAGTGCGTTTACGGTAAGTAGTCCAAGCGAGGGTTGGCAATCAATGAAGATTACGTCGTAGTCGTTCTTGACTTTGTTCAGAATTCCTTCGAGAACTCTTTCCCTGCCCATCTCGGTAACCAGATTTATCTCGGCAGCTGAAAGGTCAATATTGGCTGGGATGATGTCTAGGTTTTCTACTGCAGTTTGCTGAATTGCTGTCTTTGGATCCAAATTTGAATTCATCATCAGGTCATAGATTGTGACTTGATCCTGGTGGTCTGCATCCAGGTTTACGCTCAGGGCACCCTGTGGGTCAAAATCAACTACCAAGACTTTTCTGCCGTATTCGGCGAGCGCCGCTGCCAGGTTAATTGTGGTTGTAGTCTTTCCAACCCCACCCTTTTGATTACACATCGCAATGATGCGAGCCGGGCCATGCTCCTTGAGTTTTGGCGGCACCGGGAAGTCTCTGCCTGTCAGTTCCACGGCCACACCTCCCTAAGTTGCCGCTCTAGCCTACCGCCGGGCGCGGGGGTGAGCCTGCGAGTAAACCTGGCGGAGGGTATCGACCGTGACCAGCGTGTAAATCTGGGTGGTAGCAACCGAAGCATGGCCCAAAAGCTCTTGTACCACCCGGACGTCGGCTCCCCCCTCCAGCAGGTGGGTTGCAAAAGAATGCCTGAGCGAGTGCGGAGAAACCTCGAACCCGCATGCCTCCCCCGCACGCTGGATAATCTCCCAAACGCTCTGCCGAGAGAGCCTTCCGCCCCGCTGATTCAAAAAGATTGCGGGGGTTGAGCCCCTGGGCGAAAGGACCGGCCTTGACCTGACCAAATAAGCCTGCAGGGCACGTTGGGCAAATCGACCAATCGGCACCACTCGCTCCTTGGAGCCTTTGCCCCTGACTCTGACCATATCGGTCTGGACCAATTCGTCTAGATCCAGCGCAGTCACCTCGCTGACACGAGCGCCGGTTGCATAGAGCAGCTCCAAAAGGGCCCGGTCCCTCAATCTCAGCGGGTCGACAGTCTCATCATCGGGCTCTGGGCCAGCGGCTTGAAGCAGTTTCTCGACCTGCTCCACGGTTAGAGCTTTCGGAAGGCGCTTGGGAAGTTTTGGTGGCTTCACCTTGCCAGCCGGGTCCAGTTGATTAGAGCCCTCCAGAACTAAAAATTTATGCAGACCGCGAACCGCGGCCAAAATGCGTGCAGTC
>JBEEIU010000106.1:0-8516 GCA_041169705.1 Actinomycetota bacterium | reverse complement strand
CAGCTAACTGTGCGAATGGGATGTTGCAGCTCTTAGCAAGCGCGACGGCCATTGTCACCTGAGGGTCTGGACCACATGGTCCGCGGCCAGAATTGCGAATTGTGGTGACCGTTCCTGGGAGCCGGTATTCCTCAAGGTTTTCAAAAGTCGAACTGATTGTGTACTGTCCGGATTCCAGGGCCGCCGCGGCGACCACCAGCTTGAAAACCGACCCCGGGTGATAGAGATCGCCAGCTATCGCGCGATTTACAAGTGGCTGTCCCTCATCTTCATTTAGGTCTTTATATGTGTTTGTTACCGGACCATATAAGTGTGCGGCGAGTGAGTTGGCGTCGTAGCTCGGTTTTGAAACCAGTGCCAAGATTCTTCCGGTGGATGGTTCGATTGCAATTACTGAGCCTTTTTTATCACCGAGAGCATCCCAAGCGACCCGCTGAATTTTTTGCTGCAAGGTAAGTTCGACAGCCGCACCCGTTACCGGCTTACCATCCAACAGAGCATTTATCTGTTCGAAGAATTGCGCGGAACTCTGACCCGATAGGTAGCTGTTCATCATTCGCTCGATACCATCGGTTCCCGTAAAGAGGCTGAAGTAACCGGTTACCGGTGTGTAGATCTCGGACTCATACTTTCTGTCAAAGCGATAAGCGTCATTGACAGGAACTGAATAGGCAATCGGCACACCCTCAACCAAAATTGAGCCACGTTGTGTCTTATATGTTTCATAAGTGGAGCGAACATTTCTCGAGTCTTTATAGAGATCATCTGCTCTTAGGACCTGTACGACAGTCGAAATAATAAAAAGCGAAAGAAACATCGCAACAACTGCAAAGGAAACTCTTCTCACTTGTTTGTTCACTCTGCCACCCGCTTACCGCTGGAGTCAGAAATAATCAGAAGCAGTGCAACGATGATCCAGTTTGCCAAGAGTGAAGATCCTCCGGCAGCCAAAAAAGGCGTAGTCAATCCGGTGAGTGGCAACAGCCCCATCACTCCACCTGCAACCACGAAAACCTGCAGCGCAATTAAGAATGAAAGGCCAATCGATAGCAGCCTCGAGAAGTCATCGGGGTGTGAGTTTGCAATTCTCATTCCGCGGTATGTAATCAAGAGGTAAATCGACAGAATCGCAAAAATCCCTGCGAGCCCCAGCTCTTCCCCAAGAGCTACGAATATGAAGTCACTCTCGGCCAGAGGAATGAGTTGTGGAAACCCTCCGCCCAAACCAGTTCCGATAACCCCACCGTTTGCAAGGCCAAAAAGCCCTTGAACCAACTGATAGCTGCCGCCCGCGGCCGCATAGTTGGACTGGTTGAACGGGTCTAGCCAAGTATCGAATCTGTTTCCCACGTAATCAAAGATTCGGGATGCAACGAGTGCACCGGTCACCATCATGGTGAGCCCGGCCCCCACGTAAAAGGCTCTACCGGTCGCGGTGTAGATCATCACCAGGAACAGGCCGAAGTAAAGCACCGAGGTTCCAAGGTCACGCTGCAGAACCAATACCCCAAGGCTCATGGCCCAAATCAACAGGATTGGACCAAGGTCCTTAGCCCTTGGCACGCGGAATATCCAGATCCTGGAACCAATCTCCGCGAGCGCGTCCTTTTTGGACACCAGATAACCCGCAAAGAAAATGGCCAGACAGATCTTGGCCAGCTCACCTGGCTGGAATGTGAGGTCACCAACGCCGATCCAGAGTGTGGCGCCATTGATGGTTTTACCGATAACTGGCGCCGCTGGTAGCACGAGCAGCGTTAGCCCTACCGCCATCGTCACGTATGGGTAGCGCCTTAGCACCATGTGGTTTGGGACGGTTCGAATTACAAACGCTGCAATCAACATGGCAAAGCAGGTCAACCAGACCTGCCGTATTCCATAAACCTCGACACCGCCACGGGCAATCTCACTCAGGTCCAGACGGTAAATCATGGCTATGCCCAGACCGTTGAGTAGCGTGGCCAACGGGAGAATCAACCCGTCAGCACTAACCGAATGCTTGCGCATGATGTAGTGAATCAGGAATGAAGCAATTGCAACCGGTGCCCAGTAGTACAAAATCTCAATGGTCAACTTTTGAGTGACAGCAAGCTGAACTTGAGCAAGCGCGTAGGCATGAATTCCGGCAACCCAAAACAGCAGCACTGCTTCGAAGTTGCGACTTCTTGGAACTGCCTTTAGAAGATTCGGAATTGCTTGGGTAAGGGTGTTACTCATTACCTACCGAATCCTCTAGCTGTCGCAAGATTCGCTGAGCATCTTCAAGGTCTTCCGCTGAGATAGATCTTTCAATCAAAGTCTTTTGGAAAGACGGCAAATCATCCAGTGAAATTTCGCTTACGAAATATGGCTCGGAGAATTTCCACGGGCCAAGTGACTCACGGATTCCCTGGAAAATGGTCACCTTGTTTTGATAGATGTCCACGTAGTAACGAGTCTGGGTGTAGCTGTATGCGGCATACCCAATACCCGCCAAAATTCCCGCGAGCAAAATCCAGCTCAGCACAATACGAATTGTTTTGAAGCGAATCTTGCGCCTGGTCTCCGACAGAATCTTCTCTAGTAGTTCCTCTGACTCCGGAGCAAACTGGGTTGGGTCTTCCGGAGTCCCCAGCAGTTCCATCAGTGAGCGTGGGCTGAATAGGCGAAGCATCTTCGCACCCTTGCGCTCTTCAATTACAACTTCGTTGGATGCAGAGCCAACAAATTTTGCAGAGGGTTCAAAATCAGTTTGAAAGTCGTCTCGAACCACGTCACACAAAACCGCAGTGATGTTATCTGGTCCACCAAACTCCCTAGCCTCACCGATCAGAAGCTCGGTTGCTTCTTCAATTGGGATGCTGGAGGTGAGAATTCGATTCGTAACATCGTCTGGAACCACACCACACAGTCCGTCCGAGCAGAGCAACCAGCGGTCTCCCGGGAGCGTGTCAATGATTGAAAAATCAACCTCTAGGTTTCCTGAGATATCACCCAACACTCTCATTAGGACGCTTCGTCTGGGGTGCACTAGCGCCTCTGCCGGAGTGATCTTTCCCATCTCTACAAGTTTTTGAACGAAGGTGTGATCCTTGGTAATCTGTTGGACCTTGCCGTCGCGAGCCAGGTAGACCCGAGAGTCTCCAATGTGCGCGATGATTGCTTTTCCCTCAAAGATCAAAAGCCCCGAGAAGGTAGTTCCCATGCCCTCTAGGTCGGGGTGCTCTGCGACTGTGTCACTGAGCATCTTGTTGGCTTCAACGATGGAGTTTCGGAATGTAGTTACAGCTTCTTCCAGCGAATCGTGCTTGGCATCGGTCAGCGCAATTCGCTGCGAAGCAATGGCGGAAGCAATGTCTCCACCGGCGTGACCACCCATGCCATCGGCCACGAAGAACAGCTGGTATCCGGAGTATCCAGAGTCCTGGTTGGAGGAGCGATGCTTGCCAATGTCGCTGCCGGCAAAGCTAATGGTCTTGATGGCCAAAGCTAAGACCTCAGTTCGAAGGTTGTGGTTCCGATTCGAATAGTCATTCCCGGCTTAACTGTTTGCGGAGTCGTAACTCTCTTGCCATCTAAGAAAGTTCCATTTGTGGAATTCAAATCTTGCAGCACCCAGTCTTCGCCAACCAAAACCAATTTTGCATGCATGCTGGAAGCAAAGTCATCTGCAATGACTACGTCAGAATTTCCAGCACGACCAATTAGAAATTCACGATTTCCGTCGATTGCAATTTGAGTGCCCGCATCTCTTCCGGTAACCATTGCGATGTGAGTGGGCATGCTGTCATCTGTAATGCCAAGCGAAGCTCCGCTGGCACTTATTAGCTGTGGTGCACGCTTGCTTGCGATCTTGCTAATAACTTTTCGGCCGTAAAGATCTGCTCGAATGACCGACAGCAAACTCAGAATAAAAATCCAAAGGACAGCGACAAAACCAATGCGAACCAGAAACAGCGCTAGTTCACTCACTTGTCCTCCGATACGGCCAGCAGCTCGAACTCAAATTCATTTCTGCCTGCACTAATTCTGCTGCCTGAACGCAGCACAGCCTCGGAGATACGCGTCCCATCAACCGATGTTCCATTGGTTGATTGCAGATCTCTGATTGCGGCTACCTGACCGTTCCATGCAATCTCGAAATGCAATCGGGATAGCCCTCTATCGTCGATTGTGATTTGTGCAGCTTCGTCCCGGCCAACCGAAGTAGTGCCCTGGGGAATTTCAAACCGCTGTCCGTCCCAAACCAAAAAAGGACGCCATAGAACAGTTGGATTTTCACTGAGTGCTTCGATGCGAACTTGTGCTCTGCCAAGTTTTGAGTCCCCTCTTGGCAGCAAGGTCAGATCTCCACTGAAGCGATAGTTCTGTTTCGACGCATGCTTTGCGAGCTCGATTCGAACCGACTCAACCAAGGCCGGAGTCAGCTTTGGGAAATCCGATGTGGCGACATATATGTAGTACGTATGGGGGACAAGCACACGATCGCGGTCTATGGCGTTAGCGGCATTGTCCATGGCATTTCTCACCGCAGCCAGAACCTCAACCGGTTGCAATTCGGCCTTTGAGACCTTGGCAAACACCGAACTTACTGCTCCTTCGAGCCGTTTTTCCAAGGTGTCCAAAAAGCCCAAGTCTTTGCTCCCGCTGGCTAACTAAGGCGTTCAGTCTACCTTTGGGGGCTTTAGCCCCAGGGGCTTCTCTGCTAATCTCGCATCCTGCGCGCGAGTGGCGAAATGGCAGACGCGCTGGCTTCAGGTGCCAGTGCCCGCAAGGGCGTAGGGGTTCAAGTCCCCTCTCGCGCACGTTCAGAAAACTCTCAGACAACTCCCAATTCTGGGAGCCCTCTGGCAAGACCCGCACAGCTCCCTGATTTTTCCGCGGTGCCCCAAATTCGCTGGCTAGCTTGAACTTGTTCAGCTTCGAAAGGAAACTCAAATGAACAAAAATCTCAAAAGAGGATTGGTTTTCGCAGCCTCAGCTGCCGCGATTGCCTCTCTTGCGCTATCCGCTCCAGCACTGGCTCATGATCGTGGATCGGAAAGCGGTACCTCGAAGTCACAGGGATCGCATGCGCACGCAACTGTCTCTGCAACCGTCACCGGAATACCTTCATCGGTAACTTCATCAAAGGTTGCCCACCACGGTGCGTACTTCACTGTTTACCAGCTTGCTGCTTCGGAAACTACACTTCCCGCAGTTCAGCCAACTACCGGTGGCAAGCAACTCAGAGTCCACCCAGTGACACCTGGGTCAACATCAACTATCACTAACGGAACACTTTCAGGTGTACTGAGCTTCCATGGAGTGAAAAGCAGCACTGTGCGTTATGCGGTCTATCCATCGAACGGCGGCTCCGCAGTTTTGGTGACCGTAGCAACGGATGCAAATGGGATTTCAACAATTACAAAGTCCGGTTCACTAACCGCTACCTACAGCCAGAGTGTCGCGGATGCGGCACCAAGCAAGGGTGAGCGAATGGATAAGGGCCACAAAGGCGATCATTCAGAAGGGCACCGCGACGGTAACCGTGGCGGTCACAAAGGCCCACGTCGCTAATTAGCGAAAAGTAAAACCCCGGGCTACTCTCTGGCCCGGGGTTTTTCTTCAGCCAACTTCTTGAAGTCGTTTACCCCTGGTGTGGTGGGGCTTGCAGGCTAACTGCTCAGGCTTTTCGTTGCAGTCATCGCAAAGCAGAATCAAGTCGCGGCAGCCCAAGTTGGAACAGTTTCTGAAATCTGAGGTAGGAGAACCGCAACCTTCGCATTCCCCGATGGTGCTTGCCTCTTCGGAGAAGTTAACTTTCATGCGGTTATCAAAAACGTAGAGCGATCCCTCCCAAAGACCCTTGTCCTTGAACTTCTCGCCGTAGCGCACAATTCCGCCTTGGATTTGGTAGACCTCTTTGAAACCACGGTTGATCATTACCGCGCTGAGAATTTCACACCGAATTCCGCCGGTGCAGTAGGTGACGATCGGCTTTTCCTTCAAGTGGTCGTACTTTCCACTTTCCAGTTCTGCAACGAAGTCGTGAGTAGTTTGAACATCTGGTACAACCGCGTTTTTGAATTTTCCTATTTTGGCCTCAAAGGCATTTCTGCCGTCAAAGAAAACTACGTCGTCCCCACGTTCTTGCACGAGCTGGTTTACTTCCGCTGGCTTGAGGTGCTTGCCACCGTTCAGCACGCCAGATTTGCCCACCTGAATTTCGTCGGGGGTTGTGAAGGCAACCAACTCTTTGCGGACCTTAACCGAAAGCCTTGGAAAGTCTTTCCCGGTTCCCTCGGACCACTTGAAGTCGATTTTTCCAAATCCTGGGTACTCCTTGGTCTGCCGCACATACTTCTTTAGCTGTTCCATGTCGCCCCCGAGGGTGCCATTTATGCCGTGCTTTGAGATCAGGATTCGGCCCTTAAGTCCCAGGGCGTCGCAGAGCGTGCGCTGCCAAAGCATGACCGCCTTGGGGTCTTCGACTGGCGCAAAGCCGTAGTAAAGGATGATTTTGTTCAGAGCCACAGGCAAATTTTAGCTTTCCGCTGAGATTTAGACTAGGTCAATGCCAATGCAGCCAGGACTAGACCTCTCTCACGCGAATTCCTCAATCAAGCCCACCACGGACCTATTCAGGCACGTGAATGGCCGCTGGATCGACTCGACGGAAATACCTTCCGACAAAGCGGTCTATGGTTCCTTCCATATGCTCGCGGATGACTCCGAGCTAGCGGTTCGAGAGATTCTCGAGGAGGCTTCCCAAAACCCAAGCCCGGGAGTCAGTCAGCAAATCGGTGACCTCTACGGATCCTTTATGGATGAGGCCATGGCAAACCGCTTGGGTGCTCAGCCGATTAGTGCAGACCTGCAGGAGATTGCGGCGCTCGCAAATTTGGATGACGCCACCGAGCTGATGGCAAAACTTGAGAAGTATGGAGTCTCTGGACTCTTTGGAACCTACATCGACAACGACCCTGGAAACCCCGAGCGGTATCTTGCCCACCTTTACCACGGTGGCTTGGGTCTACCAGATGAGGACTATTACAAGAATGAGAAGTACGAAGAAATTCGTAAGGCGTATTTGCCCTTCATTGAGAAGCTACTTCAGCTAGCCGGTTGGGACCAAGCTCAGTCACAAGATGCAGCTAAGAAGATTTATGAATTCGAAGAGAAGCTCTCAAAGATTCACTGGAACGTAGTCGACTCTCGTGATGCCGAGAAGACCTATAACCTGATGACAGAGAGTCAGTTGCAGAAACTCACTCCAACATTTTCTTGGCAACGCTACCTAAAGGGTTCAGGACTAAAGGAAAACTTCCTATCTGAAAACGTGACAATGATGCCTTCCTACTTTGAAGGATTGTCAGCTGTTTACAACCAAGAGAATCTGGAATCCGTAAAGCTCTGGCTGGCACTGCAGGTAATTAGAAGTTATGCACCATACCTGAGTCAAGAATTTATCGACGAGCGTTTTGATTTCTATGGCAAGACTCTCACTGGCCAACCTGAAAATCGTCCTCGTTGGAAGCGTGCCGTTAGCTTGGTTGAGGGAAGCCTCGGTGAAGCGATTGGTCAAATATATGTAGAGAAGTACTTTCAACCTTCAGCTAAAAAGCGAATGGATGACTTGGTGAAGTACCTAATCGAGGCATACCGGCAGAGTATCTCGGAGCTCGAATGGATGACTGAGGAAACCAAGAAGAAAGCGCTGGAAAAACTTTCCAAGTTCACACCCAAAATTGGTTACCCAGTCAAGTGGAAGGACTACAGCTCTATCAAGATTGATCGCAAAGATCTGATTGGCAATGTCAAACGAGTGAGTGAGTGGGAGCACAACTACCACGCAGCAAAGATTGGTGCTCCAATTGACCGTGACGAGTGGCACATGACTCCACAAACTGTGAACGCCTATTACAACCCAGGGTTCAATGAAATTGTTTTCCCGGCCGCGATACTGCAACCTCCGTTCTTCTCAGAACAGGCGGATGACGCGGTTAACTTCGGTGCAATCGGCGCAGTGATTGGCCATGAGATTGGCCACGGCTTCGACGATCAAGGCTCCAAGTACGACGGTGATGGAAAGCTCGAGAGCTGGTGGACTGATGCCGACCGCAAAGCGTTCGAGGAGCGAACCAGCTCCCTGATTGCCCAGTATTCATCGCTAACCCCAGAACAACTTGACGAAAAATACAAGGTCAATGGCGAGCTCACAATTGGTGAAAACATCGGTGATCTTGGCGGCCTTGGCATCGCGTGGAAGGCGTACCTGATTTCCCTAAATGGCGAAGCGCCGAAGGATGTTGACGGGCTCAGTGCCGCCAAGCGATTCCTGTTCAGCTGGGCGCAAGCGTGGAGAACAAAGTCTCGTGATGAAATCATGATTCAAAGACTTGCAACAGACCCACACTCACCAGCCGAATTCAGGTGCAATCAGGTTGTGCGAAATCTTGATTTGTTCCACGAGGAATTTGGAACGACTAGCAAAGATGAGCTTTGGCTAGAACCAAAAGATCGAGTGGTGATCTGGTGAAACTGTGGTTTCGAAT